>NZ_JBPWAP010000033.1:0-59162 GCF_051776705.1 Bacillus cereus group sp. BceL291
TGGTCGGCAACACTCTATCTACAAATTTAAGTATCTCATAAAAATAGATACTCTTGGGTTTATAGGTACATCCCGTCCCTAAAAAACCTAACTTAATCATACGAGGAGGTGCGGTAATATGAAACGATTTATAAGTACGGAAATAACCACCACCTGCATGACAAAAAAGCAGAGTAAGGTGATTTATAGATGTAACAATTAAACTTTTAGGAGGAGATTAGAAGATGAATAACGTTATAAATGTTGGGGTATTAGGTTTAGGTACGGTCGGAAGTGGTGTTGTTCATATTTTGAAAGAACATTATAAAAAAATCGCACTTGATACAGGATACGAAGTGAAAGTGAAAACAGTCGTTGTACGTGATTTGGAAAAAGAACGCGATGTTTGTATTGATGGAATTGCAGTAACAAGTCATGCAGATGAAGTTCTAAATGATTCAAATATTGATATTGTAGTAGAGGTAATGGGCGGAATTGAAGAAGCAAAACAGCATATTGTTAAGGCTTTACGAAATAAAAAACATGTCGTAACAGCAAATAAAGATTTAATGGCTGTATATGGTGCAGAGCTTCTTCAACTGGCGAACGATAATGATTGTGATTTATGTTACGAAGCGAGTGTAGCGGGCGGTATTCCAGTGTTAAGAGGACTAACTGATGGGTTAGCATCAGATCAAATTGAAAAAATAATGGGAATTGTAAATGGTACAACAAATTATATGTTAACAAAAATGAGTCAAAATGGATGGTCTTATGAAGAGGCTTTACAGGAAGCACAAAAATTAGGCTTTGCAGAATCGGATCCGACAGCAGATGTAGATGGACTAGATGCGGCGAGAAAAGTAGCAATTCTTGCAAACTTAGGTTTTTCGATGAATGTTTCATTAGATGATGTGCAAGTAAGAGGGATTCGAAAGGTCGAAAAAGAAGATTTACAAATGGCTGAAAAGTTAGGATTTACTATGAAGTTAATTGGTAAAGCTGAAAAACAAGGACCAGCCATTCATTTAAGTGTAGAACCGACGCTTTTACCGAGCCAGCATCCATTATCAAATGTGAATAATGAATTTAATGCGGTGTATGTCCATGGCCAAGCGGTAGGAGAAGTGATGTTTTATGGACCCGGAGCTGGGAAGTTACCGACTGGTTCTGCTGTAGTAAGTGATATTATTTCAATCGTTAAAAATATGAATCAAGTTCCGAAAAATAAAAGTGCGTTAAAAGAACCAGTTCCTTATGAATTACAAGGTGATGAAGAAGTAGTTTCGAAATATTTCTTACGCATTTCATTACAAGATGAGCCTGGGATGTTACAAAAAATAACAGAATGTTTCGTTAATTATTCTGTAAGTTTAAAAGAGGTTATTCAATTACCTTTAAACCGTGAACTGGCAGAAGTCGTTGTTGTGACACATCGAACTTCCAAGTATCAATTTGAACGAGTTTTAGAAGCGATAGAAGCTGTCGCAAGTGAAATAAACAGTTACTACATTATTGAGGAGGAAAAACAATATGTATAAAGGACTATTAAAACAATATGCGTCTTATTTACCGGTGAATGAAAATACACCTGATGTCAGCTTAATGGAAGGAAACACACCACTTATTCCATTATTAAATATATCAAAACAATTAGGGATTCAGCTATATGGTAAGTACGAAGGAGCGAATCCGACAGGTTCTTTTAAAGATCGTGGTATGGTCATGGCAGTTGCTAAGGCGAAAGAAGAAGGTTCAGAAGCAATCATTTGTGCATCAACAGGTAATACATCAGCGTCAGCTGCAGCATATGCGGCACGTCTTGGGATGAAATGCATTATCGTAATACCAGAAGGAAAGATTGCACATGGAAAATTAGCGCAAGCGGTCGCTTATGGAGCTGAAATTATTTCAATAGAAGGGAATTTCGATGATGCGCTTAAGGCTGTAAGAAATATTGCTGCAGAAGAGCCGATTACGTTAGTAAACTCAGTAAATCCTTATCGAATTGAAGGGCAAAAAACAGCAGCGTTTGAAATTTGTGACCAATTGCAAAATGCACCAGATGTTCTAGCTATCCCTGTTGGGAATGCAGGGAATATTACAGCGTATTGGAAAGGCTTCTGTGAATATGAGAAAGAAAAAGGTTATAAAAAGCCAAGAATTCATGGCTTTGAAGCGGAAGGAGCAGCTGCAATTGTAAAAGGGCATGTAATTGAAGAGCCTGAAACAATTGCAACAGCGATTCGCATCGGTAACCCAGCAAGTTGGTCGTATGCAGTAGAGGCTGCCGAGCAGTCTCGTGGTGAAATAGATATGGTATCAGATGAAGAAATTTTACATGCGTATAGGTTATTAGCAAAAACTGAAGGAGTTTTCGCTGAACCAGGATCAAATGCTTCATTAGCCGGCGTAATTAAACATGTTCAATCTGGGAAAATCAAAAAGGGAGAAACAGTTGTTGCGGTATTAACTGGAAATGGTTTGAAGGATCCTGATATCGCTATTTCTTCAAATCAACTAGACATCGCAAGTGTGTCAAATGATATAGAACAAATTAAAGATCATATTAAAGGGGTGATTATGTCGTGATACCATTTAGCGTTCGTGTCCCTGCTAGTACGGCGAATGTTGGTCCTGGATTTGATTCAGTTGGAATAGCTTTGTCATTGTATTTAGGTGTGGTGGTTAAAGAAAAAGCTGATAAATGGCAAGTAATCCATTCCTTTGAAGAATCAATTCCGACAGACGATAAAAATTTAATCGTTAGCACGGCATGTAAAGTATGTCCTTCTATATCACCCCATATAATAGAAGTTACTAGTAATATCCCATTAACGAGAGGGCTAGGAAGTAGTGCATCAGCGATTGTAGCTGGGATAGAGCTTGCGAATCAACTAGGCAATTTGAACTTAACTGCTGATCAAAAAGTTCAAATTGCTACAAATTTTGAAGGACATCCTGATAATGTTGCTGCTTCTATATTAGGTGGAACTGTAATTGGAGCACTTGATGGAAAGGATGTTTCCGTCGTAAGAATTGAGAGCAAGGAATTGGGGGTAATTTCTCTCATTCCGAATGCAGAATTAAATACAGATGAAAGTCGATCTGTATTACCAAAGATGTTTCCGTTTCATGAGGCAGTTAAAGCTAGTGCGATAAGTAACGTATTAGTAGCTGCATTATGTCAAAAGCGGTGGGAAGTTGTAGGTGAAATGATGGAGAGAGACCATTTTCACGAACCATATCGTTTAGAACTCGTACCATTATTACCATCTATTCGTAAATGCGCAAAAGAATTTGGTGCGTACGGCACAGCACTTAGTGGTGCGGGGCCATCTATTTTTATATTAACGCCATATGAGAAGCGTCAAGAAATCGCTGAGCAATTAGCGAGAGTATTTACAGATATGAAAGTATGTGAGCTTGAAATCGACCATAAAGGTATTATTGTAAATAAGGAAGAGCATATTGGATCGTAAAGAAAGCTGGCATGGCTAGCTTTCTTTACGTTGCAAACCTATTTTAAATTAGGTTTTTTCGGAAAAATATAAAACAAATGTTGATTTTGAATAATGTAAGTAAAGAGTGCATTCATTTTGGAGGTGATTAAATGAATAAAGAGTCACCAGAAGAAAAAAGAGAGCGTATGAGACAAAGTGAATTAAAAAGTAATCCTACGGGTTCTTTACGTGACGGACTCAATAGAGCGGAAACGGGTAGTCCAGTTGATATAGCAGGCGGTATGAATCGGAAAGGTACAGGAATAATCATTTTAGTACTACTTTTAGGATATATTGTATACACTTATTTTTTCAGTTGAAGAATGCTTGTTAAAATTTTGATTTGTTTAGTTTCATAATTGTTGAGAAAAAATGTAGTTACTGTATTACATATCTTCTAAGCGAATTATAGTTGTTCATATCAACTTTTAATACTCCAAACAGAGCTAGCAAAATGCTAGCTCTATTATTTTTTGCCACATTCCTGTAACAAAGCATCTGTATATTCATTGGTGGAGGTGCAGAGGATGAAAAAAATGATAGCGATATGTCTTCTTACAACTATGTCGTTTTCGACTTTAGTCGGTTGTGACGTAAAAGGTAGTAATGCTGTACAAGAGTCTAAAATAAAGAAAGCGACGTATAAAGATTTTACTTATGATGTAAATCCAGAAACATTCACATTAACTGTAGAACATGAGGGGGCAAAGGAACAGGCATCACAACCCCTACCGAAAATGAAGGTATCGAATGTAAAAAAAGAAAAGGATCGTACATCGTGGGAATATCCAGATCAAAAAGTAAAAATAAAATTAGAAAAGAAAAAAGACCACTTAAACATTGAAGTGGAATCGACTGGTGCAGAAAGCTTTACATGGCCGAAAGTAGAAGCTGAAAATTATACACTTCCGTTATGGGAGGGTAAGCAAATTCCGAGCAATGATGAGAATTGGAAGAAGTTTTTAAAGGATGATGCATATTCATTTGCTGAATCATTTTCTATGAAGTTTTTCGCATTAAATGGTTCGAGATATTCAATTGTATATATTGCAACGAATATGTTTAATAATGAATTGAAATTTCATTCGGATCCGAAAATAGGATTTGATTTTACACATGAATTTCCGAGCATAAATAAAAATAAAACATATGGATTTCAATTATATGTGACAAATAATGATGCGGTAAGCATTGCTAAACTGTATAAGGATGATATTGTTCGAAAAGGTGAATTTAAAACATTACAAGAAAAGGCTAGAAAAAATAAAGAAATCGAAAAGTTATATGGAGCGGCGCATTTTTATTTTTGGAATCAAAATGGTTTATTAGAAAATAATATAAATTGGCCAAAACTAAGGGAGCAAATAAATAGCCCGCTGTTTAGTCATATAAAAGAACTTATTCAAAAGAATAGTTCCGAGCCTGGGGAACTGAATGTATTGGATCAAGTAAGTAAACAAGATTTCATTGATAAGTATCAAAAAAATGTTATTTTACGTTATATAAACGAAGTATTATCGATGAAGGAATTTTATAAAGAGGATATTTTTCAAAACGTTAATCAGGAAGCTAGTGTGCTATTAAAGAAAGGTGTAGGTCACTTAACGAATACAGAATTGTATAGCTTAAATAAGCATTTATTAAAGTCGCTACTTGGTGATGCGGTTGAAGAGGTAAGTAAATGGGGTAATGCAGATGGAACGGATATATTAAAGGAAATGAAAGAGGCAGGAATAGAAAAAGCGTGGATTGGTCTGCCGAACTGGGAACAAGGATTTATGCAACCTAATTTCGTGACAAAAGCTAAGGAAATGGGGTATTTAGTTGGTCCGTATGATTCGTATCATTCCATTCACGAAAAAAGTGATAAAAATTGGAACACAGCATCCTTTAATGACCCGTCATTATACGAAGAGGCTACTGTAACGAAGAAAAACGGAGAAAAGGTGCAAGGCTTTTTAGGAAGAGGTCGCAAGTTAAATCCGACTTTATCGCTGCCTAGTGTAAAGGAACGCATGAATGATATATTACAAAATGGTCCTAAATATAATTCATGGTTTATTGATTGTGATGCGACAGGTGAAATTTACGATGACTATTCAGCGAAACATATAACGACACAAGAGCAAGATTTAAAAGCACGTTTAAAACGAATGGACTACATTGCGCAAGAAAAGGGTATGGTCGTTGGTTCTGAAGGCGGAAATGATTTTGCTAGTAGTACGATTGCATTTGCACACGGAATTGAAACACCTGTTATTAAATGGGACGATGAAGATATGCGGAAAAATAAAACAAGTCCGTATTATGTCGGTGGATATTGGTCACCAAATCAAAATGTGCCTGAAAAATATGCAAAACAAGTACCATTGAAAGAAGAATATAAACAAGTATATTTAAACCCAGTATATTCGGTACCATTATATAAATTAGTATACAATGATTCCGTTATTACAACGCATCATTGGGAATGGGGAAGTTTAAAGGTAAAAGATGAAGTTGGAAATCGAATGCTGTCTGAATTATTGTATAATGTTCCTCCGTTGTACCATTTAGATGAAGTAGAGTGGAATAAGCATAAAAAAGAAATTACAGAGCATCTAAAAGTTTGGAATGAAGTTCATGAAAAAGCAGTAAAAGAAGAGATGACGAATTTTGCGTATTTGTCAGAAGATAAGCTAGTACAATCTGTTTCTTATGGAAAAGATATTAAAATCATTGTGAACTTCTCAAATGAAGACATGGAAGTAGAAAAAACGAAAATAAAAGCAAAGTCGGCTTACATTGATAATCAGGGGAAGAAAAGTGTGTATACGCCGTTTGAGAAATAATAAAGTTAAATATACTGTATTCATAGAGATTTTATAATTAGCTGGATTCTTTATTCATATCGTTTGTTAGGAAAAAGACATTCTAATTTAAAATGAAAGAGTTAATAAATTTGTAAATCCGTATGTTGCGAAGTGCTAAATTTTTGAAATTGGTAAATAGTGACTTGCCAAAAATAAGTACGAGAGTATAATGTGAAATGGAATACGTATTGGGTTTAAGTAGTAACCTTACAAAATTGTAAGGTTAGTGAAAGGAAATTCAATATGAAGATAAATAGACTTACATTATACTTGGTAAAGAGAAAGAGAGGCGAATGGGTATGAGCTCTGAATTAGAACAAAATACGAGAAGTAATAAAAAGCGTTCTAAAAGAAAGTCAATGAAATGGTTCATATTAATTCCATTTTTCCTACTTATTTTTGGAGGAGTAGGATATGGTTCGTTTATATATAATAAAGCAAAAGCTGTTGTAAATGATGCGTATGCAAAAATTGATAAGTCATCAAAGCGTGATAAAGAAGTTGAACCTTTAAAGGATAATATTTCAATATTAATCATGGGTGTAGATGGAAGTGAAATGAGAAAAAGCCAATATGGCGAAGCAGTTCGAACAGATGCACTTTTATTAGCAACAATTAATAAAGATGATAAGTCTGTTAAGCTAGTAAGTATTCCACGTGATTCACGTGTTTACATTCCAACTAGAAAAAAACTAGATAAAATTACTCATGCTCACGTATTTGGTGGCGTAGAAAGCACACGTGATACGGTGGAAAGATTTTTAAATGTCCCTGTTGATTATTATGTGAAGTTTAACTTTGAATCATTCGTACAAATTGTCGATTCAATTGGTGGTATTGATATTGATGTACCAGTTACTTTCACTGAACAAGATAGTAAAGACCAAGCTGGTATGATCCATTTAGAAAAAGGTTACCAA
The DNA here is from genome assembly GCF_051776705.1 of Bacillus cereus group sp. BceL291. Classification (NCBI taxonomy): domain Bacteria; kingdom Bacillati; phylum Bacillota; class Bacilli; order Caryophanales; family Bacillaceae; genus Bacillus; species Bacillus cereus group sp. BceL291. The sequence goes on from NZ_JBPWAP010000033.1 coordinate 7,255, forward strand.
CATTTAAATGGAGAACAAGCACTTGCACTTGCAAGAACGCGTAAAATTGATAGTGACGCAATGCGTGGACAGAGACAGCAACTTGTAATAGAAGCAATTGCTAAAAAAGCGATGTCTGTTCAATCAATTAGCAAAATGGGCTCTTTACTGGATGCGGTTGATAAAAACATGAAAACGAACTTAACATTTGACGATATGCTTGCTATTACAAAAAATATGGCAGGATCTAATTTGGAAATGGAAAAAATGCAAATAGAAGGTACAGATAAACGTATCGGTGGTATTTATTATTACATTCCAAATGAAAAAAATGTAAAAGACATTTCCAAAAAATTAAATGATCATTTAGGTGTAACGCCAAAATCAGTCCGAAACGAATAATAAAAAAAGATTGGCTTTTGCCAATCTTTTTTTATGGGAATGTATTTGTAACTTTTCTGTAACGATTTTTTAGTTTAGAAAAATTATACTCATATGTATGAGTATAATGGATAGGTAAAAAAGTAAAAGGACATATTCAAAATTTGTGGTAAGGAAAGATATCATATGCAGAAATGGTTAAGCATGATGGGAATTATCTTTATATTGACTGGATGTAAAATGTCTGAGGCTCCAACAAGTCTAATGGAAGCTCCTACAAATGAAAAATGGATTAATGAATTAAAGGAACAAATTGATAAAGATTTACCTGTTAATTATCGCTTACTTACTCCAATGTCTAACAAAGATAAACAGATGATTTGGTCAATGAATTTTAAACAAGATAATAAGAAAGAAGCCATCTTATTTTATAAATTGCCGAATGAAGATCATAGCGTATATTTAGCCGTATATGAAGAAATCGGAAATGGCTGGAGAATAAAGTCCACACATAAATTTGATGGTGGAGATGTAGATATCGTTGAAGTCGGTGATTTTACAGGGAACGGGAAGAGAGAGTTGTTAATCGGAATCTCTGTAAATCGTGAATCGTTAGAACATGTTATGTATGTTTTTTCGGAAGAAAATGAAGATATGAAGGAAATATATAATCGAAGTTATACGAAGTTATTCATAGAGGATCTAAATGAAAATGGACTGAAAGATATAAGCCTTGTTACATTTGAAAAAGATGAGAAGCTGACAGTTGAGTTCATGGAACAATTTAAGACTTTATCTGAAGTGTCATACGATCCATTTATAAATAGTATTCAAAGAATACAAATGGGTCGTATATCTAAATCACTAAAGGCGGTGGTAATTGATGCAGGAGTTGGCGCTCATTCAGGTATAACTTATGTAGCAAAATTTGATCAGGATCATTATGAAGTATTACCTATAGATGGGAAAGAAGATTTATTTAATGAATATGTTGTAGAAAGTAAAGATGTTAATGAAGACGGCATTATTGAATTTGTTCGTACTGTACGTCCAAAAGGTTGGGAAGATAAATCACATGGTGATAGTCCGCTTTTTGAACGTTACATACAGTGGAGTGAATCTGGAATTAAACCAATTGAAGAACGATATATAGATATAGAAAAAGGGTATTATGTGAAAATTCCTAAAGAGTTAATAGGGAAAATTACAATACCAGATCAGCAAAAAGAATCAAATTCTCAAAAGTTTTTGGATACAAGAACAAATGAAATATGGCTTGAAGTTCATATTTTTAAGCGGAAAGAATGGTTCAATATAAAAGGCTACAGCGCAGCAATTAAAACAGCTTCTCACGTATATGCAGTACCGAAGCAATCGAAATTTGAAAAAGTGAAAGCATATATAAAACCGCTAGCGGATTATCAACAAGAGTAGGAGGTGGGAATTATGTCAAAAATTTTAGTTTTAGAAGATGAATTAACAATCCGTAGCTTTATTGTTTTAAATTTAAAACGTGCTGGATTTTATGTAATAGAAGCTACTACTGGAGAAGAAGCGTTACAGATTTTGAGTGAACAAACTGTTGATATAGCACTGCTGGATGTAATGTTACCGGGGATTGATGGTTTAGAAGTTTGTAAGGCTATCAGGAAAGAAAATAAAAAAATGGGTATTATTATGTTAACCGCACGTGTACAAGATGAAGATAAGGTGCAAGGACTAGGAATAGGTGCAGATGATTATATTGCAAAACCGTTTAGTCCAGTAGTATTAACTGCACGTATACAGTCTTTATTAAGAAGAATAGAAGTACATGAAGAAAAAACGAATATTGTTACGTCAGGTCCATTTTCGTTAAATATTATAGAAGAAAGATTGTATAAAGATGGACAATTAGTCGATTTAACACCTACAGAGTATATGATATTACAGTATTTAATGAATCAGGCTTCAAAGCCAGTTTCGCGTGATGAAATTTTAAATATGATTTGGGGAACTAATTACGTAGGTGAAACGAAAGTAGTAGATGTAAATATGAGACGGTTACGTCAAAAAATAGAATGTAATCCATCAGAACCTGAATTTATTCTTACGGTGTGGGGAAAAGGATATGTGTGGAAGGAAAGTATAAGATGAAACGGAAAGTGACTCTATATTTTATGACGGTCATTACACTTATGCTTGTATTATTTGAAGTTGTATTTTCAGTCTCAATTTATCGATACTATTATAATGGTATTGTGCAATATATAGAGTCTCATGCGAAAACGAGTACACGTTTTTTTTCAGAATACAATTCACTATACTTTATTCGATTACAAGAATATAGTGGTGACATAATTAGTAGCTTTCAATTAGAAGGAACAGAATTACAGTTAATTGATCGTCACGGCTCGGTTATACAATCTTCAAGTGGTGAAAAGGTAGAAGGTAAAGTGAATATTCCACAATCATTATTAGAAGGTGAAATGTATAATCAAGTTACTACGAAAGGTAATAAAAAACAACTAGAGGTGCTAAGCCCACTTATACATCAAGGACAAACTATTGGTGTTTTAAAATACACGACTGTTTTAACAAATGTAAATAAAAAGATTATTGAAATTATTACGTTTACTATTTCTGTAGGTATTGTTATTTCGGGAGTTGCCTTCTTAATTAGTAGACGTTTGGCAAATTCATTTGTTGAGCCAATTGAATCCATTATTCAAGCCTCTTCACAAATTGCAGAAGGCACATTAAAGCAAAAAATTAAAGAAGATTATCCTGGAGAATTAGGTGACTTGGCACATAGTTTAAATTATATGGCCTATAAAATAGATAAGGCTGAGCAGATGAAAAATGAATTCATTGCTTCTATTTCGCACGAAATACGAACGCCTTTAACAGGAATTAAAGGTTGGAGTGAGACGTTAAAAACAGTAGATCATTTAACAGAAGAAGAAATAAAGCAAGGTATGGGCATTATTTCAGGTGAGACAGATAGGTTAATTCATTTAGTAGAAGAATTGCTAGATTTTTCAAGATTACAATCAAATCATTTTAATTTATATAAACAAAAGGTGCAATTGTACGATATACTAGAGGAGACGATTTGGCAATTAACTCCTAAATCGGAAGAGAAGGAAATTCAATTTATTACTACTATAGACCGAATTGAATTGATGGGAGATCGAAATAGGCTAAAGCAAGTTTTCTTGAATATTGTTCAAAATGCAATTAAGTATTCACATGAAAAAAGCACAATACACATTGAAGCGACTAAAATAGAAGGACAAGCAGTGATTAAGGTAAGAGACGAAGGTATTGGAATTGCTAAAGAACATTTACCATATATTGAGCAATCATTTTACCAAATTAATAATCATGCTGCAGGTGCAGGTATTGGTTTAGCTATCGTTAAAAAAATGGTAGAGCTTCATGGCGGTGCGCTTAGTGTTACAAGCAAAGAAGGAATAGGAACAACAATTTTGATAAAACTCCCATTATAATACAAATAAAATCTATTTATATGGTGAAATAAAAATAAATAGATGTATAATTATATTGGGCGATTTATATATAAGATTAATAGGGAGAGGAATTCGATAGAATGGAAAAAGCTTTAAAAATTAAACAAATAGTAGTCGTTTTAATAGCGATTGCCGCAGTAGCTATTGGGTATTACATGTTTCAATCAATTACTTCACCAGCAAAAGCTGTTGCGAAACAAGAAAATGTAGTGCAGCTTGCAAGTGAACAGCCGAAAGTTGAAATGAATAAAACGGCACCAAGTCGTTTTAATGGAAAAGAAAGAAAAGTTGCTTATCTTACATTTGACGATGGGCCAGGGAAATATACGGCTGAATTATTAAATACGCTAAAACAACATGATGCGAAGGCGACGTTCTTTTTAATTGGAGCGAATGTAAAAGAATTTCCTGATTTAGTGAAACGTGAAAATGCTGAGGGTCATTATGTAGGCATGCATAGTATGACACATAATTTCGCAAAGTTATATAAAAATGGCGAGTATGTAAATGAGATGAAAGAAGATCAAGGTTTAATCGCTAATATTATTGGGAAATCACCTAAATTAACACGTCCTCCATATGGTTCGATGCCTGGATTAAATGAAGGTCTTCGAAATAAAGTGGTAGAAGGCGGATTTAAAGTATGGGATTGGACAATTGATTCATTAGATTGGAAATACAATAAAATGCCAGTTGATGCAGCTGCAGCACAAATTGCTCAAAATGTATTAACAAACGCAACAAAACCACAAGAAGTAATTTTAATGCATGATATTCACCCGCAATCAGTTGCTGCTGTGCCAGCAATTTTAAAAGGGCTAAAAGAAAAAGGTTATGAGTTCGAAGCTTATCATGAAGAAAGTCACTTCCCAGTGAACTTCTGGCATGATAACCGTATGTAATGGAGGAATGAACGTTGAAGTATGGAAAAGTAGCAGTAGTTGGAGCATTATCAGTAGGACTTTTAACAGGTTGTTTCGGTGAAAAGCCAGAAGAAAATCTATATACAGCTTTTGAAACAGCAGCAACACAAGAAAAATCTTTAGTGGATGAAGCAAAAAAATTAGAGCAGTTAGAGAAACAAGGGCAAGAATTATATGCTCAAATTTTGCAAGAAGGTAAAGATCATAATGAAGCAGTTGTGAAGAAAATAGAGCAAGCTACTGCAAATGTAGATGATCGTGAAAAAGTATTGAAAAGTGAGAAAGAAATGCTAGAAAAAGCACAGAAGGAAACGAAATCTGTTCAAAGTAATATAGAGAAGATTGAAGATAAGAAGTTACAAAAACAAGCAAAAGCAGTAGAAGAGTCGTATAAGAATCGTTATGATGCATTCCAAAAGATGAATGAAAATTACACGAAAGTGTTAGCGACTGAAAAAGAACTGTATGAAAAATTAAAAGTAAAAGAAACGAAATTAAAAGAAATCGGTGAAAAAGTTAAAACTGTTAATGAATTAAATGTGGAAGCACAAAAGTCGAAAGAGCAGTTTAACAAATTTACAAAAGAGTATAATGACAGTAAATTAGCATTCTACAAAGATGCAGAAATTAAGATTAAAGATCAGAAATAAAGAAGAATCTAAAGTGTAATAAAAAGCCGGAGAAACATCGTTATAAATGTTTTTTCGGTTTTTTACGTTAAATGAATAGAAAAGACTGGAATTGATATCATAAAAGAGTTATAGTGAGTTATTCTAAGGGAAACATTGTAAAGTAAGGAGAATGGGAATATGTCATATGAATTTTTACTCAAATTAGGTTTAGCACTCTTTTTAGGATTATTCATCGGGATAGATAGGCAGCTAAAGAATAAACCACTGGGTGTGAAAACAAGTATGGTTATTTCTGTAGCAAGTTGTTTAATTACGATGGTTTCAATTGAATCTGTGCATGTATATTCTGTTCCAGGACATACAAATATGGATCCGATGCGACTGGCCGCTCAAATTGTTAGTGGAATTGGTTTTCTTGGCGCAGGTGTCATTTTACGAAGAAGTAATGACGTTATTTCTGGATTAACAACAGCTTCTATGGTGTGGGCTGCTTCAGCTTTAGGGATCGCAATTGGTGCAGGATTTTATTTACAAGCGACAGTTGCTATGGTTTTAATTATTTTAGCGATTAATGTACTTCCGCAACTTGTGAAAATTGCAGGACCGTATTCATTAAGACAAAAGGATTTATCTATAAAAATTACTGTTAAAGAGCATCATGAGTTAGATGGTATATTTAAGCAAATTAAAAATTTAGGCATGCATGTGAAACGCGTGAAAATTAAAGATATAGATAGTGGAGCATTTCAGCAACTGGAGATGGTTATTTTAGCTCCAGAAGATTTATATACAACAGAGTTATATAGTTCCCTGAAAGAGATTGATCGAGTAGTTTCAGTTGAAGTGGAAAGTAGATAATTGTGATAAAAAAGAGTGAAGTGAATTCACTCTTTTTTATTTGGATTTTTAAGGAATGAAATTGATATAATGATGAGTAATAAGGGGGGAGAAATGATGGGAATACATATTAGAAGAGCAATAAAGGATGATATACCAGGTATAGCAAAGGTGCATGTTGATAGTTGGAAGACAGCGTATAAAGGGATATTTGCTGACGAAATTCTAGATAATATAGCATATGAGAAACGAGAAAAACAATGGGAAGATATTTTTCAAAAAGAAGGTAATCATCAATTTAGATTTGTAGCAGAGAATTTAAATGGAGAAATAGTTGGATTCATCGATGGGGGAGTAGAAAGAACTGGTACATATAATTGTGATGGAGAATTATATGCAATCTACCTTTTACAACAGTATCAAGGAATGAAAATAGGACAAAAGTTATTTCAAGCTTTATTATCGGATTGTATAAACAATGATATGCAATCACTTTTAGTTTGGGTTGTTACGAATAATCCTTCTAAAAAGTTTTATGAAAAATTTACCCCTGAAAAAATTGATACGAAATTTTTAGAGAGAGTAAGGGTAGAAGAAACAGCGTATTGTTGGAGAGATTTAAATTTGTTACAAAAACAAACAGCTATATAGATTTATACATATAATAATATTATGTAAACATATTATAGGGAAAGGTATACCTCATTTGGTGTACCTTTTTATTAATCCATCAAAAAATGGATTAATAAAAAATAGTAGGTAATTAGTTTGAAAGCAAGAAATTTTCTAGTGTACTTTTAACTAGATTAAAGAAAAGAAAGAAAAAAATAAAAATTTAATTTGATAAAAAAATTCTGAAATATACTCTTGAATTGAATATCATTATCAATTAGAATCATAATTGATAACGATATTCAATTATCAATTATAATATGAAATTCCGATAGCGTTAATATAAAGAGGAGGAACTAACAGTAAGTGAAAACATAAGTAAACGTGGATATGCGTAATGAAAAATATAAGCTCGATGACTGCATGGAGAGAAATGTTTCAACCATCACCATCGCACACAAAGATAGGGTTTTCCGTTTTGATTATGATTGGTTTGATGGATTTCTTCATAAGTTGGGAGTCAAAGTTATCATTGTTACTAATGAAAGGTTGTCTCCACAAGAAGAGTTTGCTTAGTATTTGATATCTGTTATTCACATATTTAGTTGTAGGATATACAGATTGAGGAAATACAAAAAGAGAATGTCGGAGGATGAAGATCTATGAAAAAAGCATATCTAATAGAGATTAAGCCGACAAATGAACAAATAACCAAGATCCATCAAACGATTGGAGTGTGCAGGTATGTTTACAATCTATATCTTTCAAAAAACAAAGAGATATATGAATCCGAGGGGAAATTTCTTAGTGGCTATGAATTTTCTAAATGGCTAAACAACATTCATACAAAAGAATGTGACCAGTGGATAAAAGAAATATCAAGTAAAGCTGTAAAACAAGCGATTATGAACGGAGATAAAGCTTTTAAGCGATTTTTTAAAGGTTTATCTAAGTTTCCACGCTACAAGAAAAAGAAAAATGAAGATGTAAAATGTTATTTCCCTAAAAACAACAAAACAGATTGGATAGTTGAAAGACATAGAGTAAAAATCCCTACGATTGGATGGATGAGATTAAAAGAGTATGGATATATTTCAAAAGATGCGGTTGTAAAAAGCGGAACGATAGCTAAAAGAGCAGGAAAATATTTTGTATCTGTGCTTTGTGAATTGGAAGAAACAAAAGCGAAGCCAACACTCCATTCAACGGGTGTAGGCATTGATTTAGGCGTGAAAGATTTCGCTGTACGTAGCGATGGGAAAATTCACAAAAATATAAACAAAACAGGAAAAGTAAAAAAGATAGAAAAGCGGTTAAAACGTGAACAACGCTCTTTATCACGTAAATTTGAAAATCTAAAAAAGAGAGGTGAACACTCTGTTACTAATAAAAGAGCGAATATAGATAAAAACATTCTTAGGGTGCAAAAACTACATGCCAAGTTAGCAAACATTCGATTAGCGTATGTAAAGTCTGTTGTAAATGGTGTGGTGAAAACCAAGCCAACGTTTATTACAGTAGAAGATTTGAATGTGAAAGGTATGATGAAGAATAAACATCTATCTAAAGCAGTTGCTAAGCAGTACTTTTATACATTTAAAACATGGTTATTGACGAAGTGTGAGGAATATGGAATTGAACTGCGTCAAGTAGACAGGTTCTATTCATCTTCAAAGCTATGTTCATGTTGTGGTCAAAAGAAAGTAGACTTAAAGCTATCCGACCGAGTATATGAATGTGACTGTGGAAATGTAATGGATAGAGATTTGAACGCGTCAATCAACCTTTTACAAGCAAAAGAATATATAATACTAACGTAAATAGATTGTATATATGTACGGTGGGCTACATCGGAATTTACGCCTGTGGAGTGTTACAGCAAACTGTAGTAGCGAGTGATTGGCGAGACAGGACACGTAGAAGCAGGAATACTCTAAGAATGTACATTTATCTATATTTTTAGTAGCAGGACCAACATGCAGCATGCGAAACAAATCGCAGAACATGCAACATTACAAAGCTTTTTAAACTGTTATTTAAGAGAAACAGGGAGTGGAGAATGGATTACAGAGGATGAAAGAATGAAAAGTATCTTCAGTAATACGTTGAATAGAGATACAGTCCCCACATATTTATGTTGTCGGCTATCGGCACAGAACGTTACTTTGTATGGAGAAGTTATATATAAATCATCAACAGATCGCCATTTGTTTGGAGAACAATTTTATTATCAAATTGGAGATAGTAATTCCGTTATTACAGCAGATTACGTTACAGTTATTACGTTTTTAATAAAAGAGATGTCGATCAACTACGGAGAAGGAACGAATCCTGCGGAACTTATGCTTCGAGTTATCCGTAGTTGTCAAAATATTGAGGAATTTACAAAAGAGAGAATAGAAGATACATCCGCATTATACGGTTTCCATACAACTTTTATAGAAGCGGAGCAGTCTTTATTATTTGGGCATTTAACTCATCCTACACCAAAGAGTAGACAGGGGATATTGGATTGGAAAAGTGCAATGTATTCTCCAGAATTAAAAGGGGAATGTCAGCTTCATTATTTTCGGGCACATAAAAGTATAGTAAATGAAAAATCATTATTATCAGATTCTACAACAACGATTATAAAAGAAGAATTAAGTAATGATGAGATGGTTAGTAAGGAATTTATAGCGAAGTACTGTAAGGAAGATCAATATGCATTAATTCCAATTCATCCGCTTCAGGCAGAATGGCTCTTGCATCAAGCTTACGTACAAGATTGGATAATTCAAGAATTGCTTGAGTATATTGGTCCTGTAGGTAAGTATTATATGGCAACATCATCACTAAGGACGCTATATCATCCCAATTCGAAGTATATGCTTAAGTTTTCATTTCCGGTGAAAGTAACGAATTCAATGCGTATTAATAAACTGAAAGAACTTGAGAGTGGTCTTGAAGGGAAGGAAATGTTAAATACGGCTATTGGTGAAGTACGAGAAAGATTTCCAGGATTTGATTTTATTTGTGATCCAGCCTTTATTACATTAAATTATGGAACACAAGAATCTGGATTTGAAGTGATTATTCGTGAGAATCCTTTTTATAGTGAACATGCAAACGACGCAACATTAATTGCTGGGCTAGTTCAAGACGCTATACCTGGGGAGCGTACGCGGTTATCGAATATTATTCATCGCCTAGCAGATTTAGAAAGTAAAAGCTGTGAAGAAGTAAGCTTAGAGTGGTTTAGACGATATATGAATATTTCTTTAAAGCCAATGGTATGGATGTATTTACAGTATGGTGTTGCATTAGAAGCTCATCAGCAAAATAGCGTTGTTCAGCTAAAAGATGGTTATCCGGTCAAATATTATTTCCGTGATAATCAAGGATTTTATTTCTGTAATTCAATGAAAGAGATGCTTAATAATGAATTAGCTGGTATTGGAGAACGTACTGGAAATTTATATGACGACTATATTGTGGATGAGAGATTTCGTTACTACTTAATTTTCAATCATATGTTTGGCCTCATTAATGGTTTTGGCACAGCAGGATTAATTAAGGAGGAAATTCTTCTCTCGGAATTAAGGTCTGTACTTGAATCATTCCTTCCATATAACCGGGAACCTTCTACATTTTTAAGAGAATTATTGGACGAAGATAAGTTAGCGTGTAAAGCAAATTTACTAACGAGATTTTTCGATGTCGATGAGTTAAGTAATCCATTGGAGCAAGCTATTTATGTGCAAGTACATAATCCACTCGTTAGAGAAGTGGCTGTTCGTTCATAAATAACGTTAAAATTTCACGTAATACAAATAATGGTATTTTGTCATAAGGTGGAGGGTTTTATGAGAGTGGACATGTATCATACGAAAGTATTGAAGGCGCTCGAATCAGAAGATTACATTTCAGTACGAAGAAGAGTGCTACGTCAATTAGTAGAATCGTTAATTTATGAGGGGATTATTACACCGGTTCGCATAGAAAAAGAAGAACAACTTCTTTTTCTAATACAAGGACTTGATGAAGAAGGCAAAAGTGTCACGTACAAATGCTATGGCAGGGAACGGATGACATTTGGACGTATTTCGTTAGACTCATTAATAGTAAGAGTTCAAGATGAACAGCAAGAAATACAATCTGTCTCGCAATTTCTAGAAGAAGTTTTTCGGGTTACTAGTGTAGAACAAGCTAAATTAGATTCTTTTATACACGAATTAGAACAAACAATATTTAAAGACACGATTGCACAATATGAAAGAAATAATAAGAGAGAATATACTCAAAAATCTTACGATGAGTTCGAAAGCCATTTAATAGACGGCCATCCATATCATCCTAGTTATAAAGCACGTGTTGGATTTCAATATCGTGACAATTTTCAATATGGTTATGAATTTATGCAGCCAATAAAACTCATATGGATTGCAGCGCATAAGAATTATGCGACTGTAGGTTATGAGAATGAAGTGATGTATAACAACCTTTTAAAAGAGGAGATTGGCGATCGTAAATTAGAAGAGTTTATGGAACGAATTCGTAATAAGGGATGTAATCCAAAACAGTACGTGTTTATACCTGTTCACCCATGGCAGTGGGTGAATTTCATCATTTCAAATTATGCGGATCATATACAGGGGAAATTTATTATTTATTTAGGAACATCTGAGGACGATTATTGCGCGCAACAGTCAATGAGAACATTAAGAAATATTACGAGTCCAAAGAAACCGTACGTTAAATTATCGATGAATTTACTCAACACTTCAACACTTCGTACGCTGAAACCATACTCTGTTGTGAGTGCACCAGCAATATCAAATTGGTTAAATGATGTTGTAAGTAATGACGCCTATTTAATGGATGAAGCACGTTTAATCTTGTTAAATGAGTTTTCCAGTGTAACGTATGACACGAATAAAAAAGCTATATATGGTTCATTAGGATGTATTTGGCGCGAAAGCATTCATAAGTATTTAGATGCACAAGAAGATGCAATTCCTTTTAATGGTTTATACGCTAAAGAGAAAAATGGTACACCAATTATTGATGCGTGGTTGAATAAATATGGAATGAAGGATTGGCTACAATTACTTATTCAAAAAGCGATAATACCAGTTATACATCTTGTTGTAGAGCATGGCATCGCACTGGAATCACATGGACAAAATATGATTCTAGTCCATAAAGAAGGGGTGCCTGTTCGTATTGCGTTAAAGGATTTTCATGAAGGGCTTGAGTTTTATCGTCCATATTTGAAAACGGTTGACAAATGTCCCGACTTTACTAAAATGCATAAAACATATGCGAATGGAAAAATGAATGATTTCTTTGAAATGGATCGCATTGAATGTTTGCAAGAGATGGTGTTAGATGCACTATTCCTGTTTAATTTAGGAGAATTAGCATTCGTACTTGCGGATGAATATGGATTGAAAGAAGAACATTTTTGGATGATGGTTGTTGAAGAAATTGAAAATCATTTAAGAATATATCCACATTTGAAAGGTAGATTTGAAAATATTCAATTATATGCACCTACATTCTATGCTGAACAATTAACGAAACGTCGATTATATATGGATCTGGAATCGCTTGTTCATGAAGTTCCAAATCCATTGTATAGAGTAAGACAACTTATGAAACAAAAATCAGCTGTTACAGGGGGAAATTATGCTAATCGTTAATAAACAAGAGTATAGCAAAAGTGATTTTGAATCGAGATTACAAGTTTATGAGGAAATGGAACAATTTAAAGAAGCAGAAGGAAATAGATTTGCACTTTGTCTGAAAGATCCATTCGATATTATTACGATTGTGTTTTTCTTAAAAGAAAAGAAATCATCAGTATTACTTATACATGAAGATACACCAAAAGAAACAGCTATTGAAATGGCAAAGCGTGCAAATTGTGTAGGAATTTTATATGGAGAATATGGCGATTTTACAAAATTAGAAGTAGGGAACTTTTTACTAGAAGAGCCTTCTTTATTGCAATATAGTTCTGGAACTACAGGGGAACCGAAACTAATTCGTAGAGCATGGACGGAAGTTGATACGGAAATTACCGCTTATAATGAAGCTTTAAACTGTGAAGTAGATGAAGTGCCAATAGTTATGGCTCCTGTTTCACATTCATACGGACTAATATGTGGTACTTTATCAGCAATTAAGAGGGGGAGCCAGCCTGTAATCATTACGAATAAAAATCCTAAATTCGCATTAAATATAGTTCGCAATACAGAGAAACATATTATATATGCAGTACCACTTATGTTACACATTATGGGGAGTTTTCCATTAGGAACGTTCCAGTTTCATAAAATTATGACATCAGGATCGCCCTTGCCAGAAGCACTATTTTATAAACTAAAAGAAATGACAACATATATGATGCAGCAATACGGTTGTTCTGAAGCAGGTTGTATTAGTATATGTCATGATATGAAGAGCCATTTAGATTTAGGAAACCCTCTACCTCATGCGAGTATAAGCATAGGTTCAGATGAAAATGCACCGGAAGAAATCGTCGTGAAAATGAATGATAAGGAAATCTTCACGAAAGATTTAGGGTATAAATCTGAGCGTGGCATTCATTTTATGGGGCGTATGGACGATGTAATTAATGTTTCGGGATTAAAAGTCTTTCCTATAGAGGTAGAAGAAACGATGCTTCGATTGGAAGGTGTTCAAGAGGCAATTGTATATCGAGGGAAACATCCTGTCATGGGCGAAATAGTTAAAGCGAAAGTGATCTCTCATGTTGATCCAGTACAAATAAGAGAATGGTGTATTCAGCACTTACCTTCTTATAAAGTTCCCCATGAAATTGAAAGTGTAAATGAAATTCCTAAAAATAAAACTGGAAAAGTAAGTAGAAAGTTACTAGAGATGGGAGAGGTTACAACATGAGACGGGAAGCGTTAAAGAATGCCGTGTTAAAAATTATGATAGAAAAAATGGAACTGAAAAATGTAACGCATTTAGAAGAAACGATGCGCTTAAATCAAGATTTATATATAGATTCGGTAATGATGTTACAGCTTATCGTATACATAGAAATGGATATAAAGCTATGCGTTCCAGAGGATGAGGTAGATCCAAAGGCATTTCTTACTGTAGGATCTTTGCTTGATTTTATGGAGGAGTTACAAGAAGTAAATGTGAATAACTAACCTTTAGGAAAGTGGATGAGAGTATGACTTCAATAAAAGTGCACTGTTTAGTGAGTTGTTTTTGTGAAATTATAAAAAGGCGTAGCGACATTGATTTTCGTCCATTTTATTTTGGACTATGGGATGGAGATTTTGATATAACAGAAGGCGGAATTATTTCATATCACTCTGAAAACATTAACCATGATCATTATTTACTTTGGTTTGAAAAATTGTACGGTATTAAAGTAAACGAATGGTATGATCATGCAAAAGATAAAGATAGCAATGTAGAAACGTTTTTAGAATTAGTAGAAAACAAGCCGGAAAATCGTTATGTCATTGTAATGGTTGATATGTCTCTATTACCAGAGAGGGAAAATAAATTTCATCAAAAACCGTTTCCACATTATTTAATGATATCAAAAACAGAGAAAGAAGAAGAGTGGTTCATGCTAGATCCTGATTTTCGTTGGGAAGGAAATATGGAAAGAGAAAAAGTACTTCACTCTATTCAAGATAACCCATTTGGTGGAGGTTATTTCATTGATATAGAAGGAATTGGGGAGCCAACGCAAGAAACAGTAGCTAGTTATTTCACAGAAACATTCAAAAAGAACGACAATGAACTGACTATGGAACTGAAAAATTTAATTGTAAAAATGGCAAATGAGGAAGAAGGATATGCGCTTTCTGGTCTTGTAGCAGCAGTAAAACAAATACCAGTACTTGCAATTCGTAAATATAGTTATGAGCATGCCTTTGCATACTTCCGTGAAACGTTGCAATATTCGGAGCAAGAATTTGATTATTGGTGTGATCGGGTAGAGGATATTGTACAAGGATTTACAAATGTACAGTATCGTGCAATTAAAATGGCAATGACGAATAATAAAGGTATGCTAGTATCGATTATTGAAAAACTGGATGAAATGAATGCAATTGAACTGCAAATTAAGAAGGAATTAGAGAGACAGTTTCTATCATGGAAAGGTATGAAAACAAATCAGTCTGTCGCAACTTTTTAATAAGCTAACTGAATTTAAGATAGGGGAGTTTAATGCTATGAAATATTCGCTATGTACCATTTCATTTCGTCATCAATTAATTTCATTTACTGATATTGTTCAATTTGCATATGAAAACGGTTTTGAAGGAATTGAATTGTGGGGGACTCATGCACAAAATTTGTATATACAAGAACGCGAAACGACAGAACGAGAATTGACTTTTCTAAAGGATAAAAACTTAGAAATTACGATGATAAGTGATTACTTAGATATATCATTATCAGTAGATTTTGAAAAAACGATAGAGAAAAGTGAACAACTTGTAGTACTAGCTAATTGGTTTAATACGAATAAAATTCGCACGTTTGCTGGGCAAAAAGGGAGCAAGGACTTCTCGGAACAAGAGAGAAAAGAGTATGTAAAGCGAATACGTAAGATTTGTGATGTGTTTGCTCAGCACAATATGTATGTGCTGTTAGAAACACATCCCAATACACTAACAGACACATTGCCTTCTACTATAGAACTATTAGAAGAAGTAAATCATCCGAATTTAAAAATAAATCTTGATTTTCTCCATATATGGGAGTCTGGCGCAGATCCAATAGACAGTTTCCATCGATTAAAGCCGTTGACACTACATTACCATTTTAAGAATATATCTTCAGCGGATTATTTGCATGTGTTTGAACCTAATAATGTATATGCTGCAGCAGGAAGTCGTATTGGTATGGTTCCGTTATTTGAAGGTATTGTAAATTATGATGAGATTATTCAGGAAGTGAGAGGTACGGATCTTTTTGCTTCCTTAGAATGGTTTGGACATAATGCAAAAGAGATATTAAAAGAAGAAATGAAAGTATTAATAAATAGAAAATTAGAAGTAGTAACTTCGTAATGTGAAATGATGTGAGAGTCTCGTTTTAGAGGCTCTTTTTTTATGGTAAAAAATAACCAAAAATTTCCATGTATTTTAATTTGAATTTAACACAATTTATATATAAATAAGGAGGTGATTGGTAATGGCTAGAAATCGTAATTCTAATCAATTAGCATCACATGGAGCACAAGCAGCTTTAGATCAAATGAAATATGAAATTGCACAAGAGTTTGGTGTACAACTTGGCGCTGATACTTCTTCACGTGCAAACGGTTCTGTAGGCGGTGAAATTACAAAACGCCTTGTAGCGATGGCAGAACAACAACTTGGTGGCGGATATACTCGCTAATTGTAGAAGGTTATAGGAGAAAGGAAGGATTCTTCCTTTCTTTTTTTTCAATTAATTGGTATGGATATATTGTGAACTGGATTCAAAGAATAGGAATAATACTATAATTTCCCCAATTTCTTTTGTTGTGAATGGGAAGTAGTAAAGATGTAATAGCCCTGGTGGAATGAAAAGTTACGTTCCAGCGGGGCTATTATATGGTAAGAAATATATGATGAAAGGTTTCGAAGCCAACATGTTAAAAAAAGAAAACTGTTGTTTAATTGCGCTTGCATCAGTTCCACTTGTTATGACATTAGGGAATTCAATGCTCATCCCAATTCTGCCGACTATTGAAAAGAAATTACATATTTCATCGTTTCAAGTATCCATGATTATTACAATTTACTCTATCGTAGCCATTCTACTTATACCGATTGCTGGTTATTTATCAGATAGATGGGGACGAAAGATGGTAATGGTTCCGAGTTTGCTGATTGCAGCTATAGGAGGAGCGATAACTGGTTGGGTATCTTGGAAAGTTGATAATCCCTACAATTGGATATTGATTGGTAGAGCGATTCAAGGTATTGGTGCTGCTGGTGCAATGCCAGTTGTTATACCGTGTGTTGGTGATTTATACAAAGACGAAAAACAAGTTAGTACAGGTTTAGGAATCATAGAAACATCCAATACATTTGGGAAAGTGCTGAGCCCTATTTTAGGGTCTGCTCTTGCTGCCGTTGTATGGTTCTTACCATTTTGGGCGATTCCAATTTTATGCGTAGTATCAATTGTTTTATTACTTGTTCTAGTAAAGGCAAAGAAACAAGAAGGAGAAGTACCACCACTTAAAGAGTTTATAAAATCTATTCTGTCTACGTTTCGAGAAAAAGGAAGATGGTTAATTGCCATTTTTGCATTAGGTGCAATTATTATGCTTATTTTATTCGGAATTCTCTTTTATTTGTCGACTATACTGGAATCAAAGTATGACATTCATGGTATATGGAAAGGGTGTGTGCTTGCTATCCCGTTACTTGTACTGTCACTTAGTTCATATATGGCCGGTAAAAAAATTGGAGATAATCAAAATGTTATGAAGAAGTGTATCTATATTGGGTTTTTAATGGCAGCTGCATCAGTCATCATTCCTTTATTTATAAAAGGGATTTATTTACTACTTCTTTGTCTCGTTATTATGGGGATAGGGATTGGTATGGCACTCCCATGTTTAGATGCCCTCATTACACAAGGAATTGAAAAGGAGCAAAGGGGAACAGTTACGTCATTTTACAGTTCAATGCGATTTATCGGTGTAGCAGCTGGACCACCTTTATATTCTTTTTTCATGAAAGGGGCGGACCATGAAGTGTTTTATTTGACTAGTATTTTCGCTGCCATTGGTGCTGTCATAGCAATCATTTGGATTAAACCAGCAAAGGATGCAAAGGCGGTAAAACAGAAACCGGAACCTACTTCATAATTTGTAAGAGAATTGCATGATGTTTTGAGTAACATGCAATTCTCTTTCGTTCATTAAGAATAAATAACTTGTTTTAACATATAAAGTGCGACACCCCATATGATGAGACCAGAAAATTTATTTAATAATAAAATTGTCTTTCCGGTTGAGTCTAGTCTTTTTAGAAATTTCCCCGCTAAAGCTAAGCTTATAAACCAAATCCAAGAAACGATAATAGTTGCAAGTGTGAAAGCCCATTTTTCACTTCCTATGTATTGAATAGAATTTGTTCCAATTACACCGATTGTGTCTAAAATAGCATGTGGATTTAATAACGAAACTGATGCTGCGAAAAGGATTTGCTTTTTTAAGGGCATACTTTTTTCTTGTGTTACATCGTTGGAAGGGCTACTTCTCCAAATAACAAAGCCCATGTATAGGAGAAAGAAAAATCCAATTATATATAATGAGTTAGTTAGCCAAGAAAAAGTAAGGAGTACAAGGGAGACACCTTGCACTGCAATCAATATGAGTAACGTATCACATATAGAGGCAGTTAATACTACAGGGGCTGCCCTCCAAATGTTTGGTTGGCTCGCACCTTGGTTAAAGACAAAAACATTTTGTACACCTAATGGAATGATAAGTCCAAATGCAAGAATGATACCATGAATAATTGCTTCACTCATCATATTACCTCCTATTTTAATTCATTATGATAGTGTATATTGTATAGAAGAAATGAAAATTTGTATCCATCCATATGGTTGGGGAGGTTACCAACCAAAAAGAATATAAGGTGATATGATGGAAAGATTCGTTTGGAAACCGGATATGTCTCTAGCGACGCCGCTGTATAAACAAATAGAAACGTATATAAAAGAAAGGATCGTTAATGGAGAATGGACCGTTGGAACGAAATTACCTTCACAAAGAGATTTGGCCCATACATTTGGTGTGAATCGAAGCACAATTGTAATGGCTTTCGATGAACTAGTTGCGAAGGGATATATTGAAGGGAATGGCAGGAAAGGAACAATTGTTGTAAATAATAATGAGAATGTTTCAACTTACGCACCCCCGCCTAATTGGCAGTCTTATGTAGAAACAGGACTTCATTATCCGAATCTCCCAGCTATTCAAGAGATTAATCAAGCTGAATTTTACCCACATGTAATTCGGTTAGGAACAGGTGAGCTCGCGCCGAGTCTCTTACCTGAGAAAAAGATGAAAGAAATTATGAATAACCTTTTAAAGTCAAATGTGACGCTTGGGTATGAAGAGCCGAAAGGAAATCTTTATTTAAGGGAAAAGATTTCCGAATACTTAAAGGAGCATGGCGTATATGTATCTCCTGACTCTATATTAATTGTTTCAGGAGCAATTCAAGCGCTGCAACTTATTTCTATGGGGCTTCTTTCGAAAGGGGCATCAATCTTATTAGAGAAACCATCCTATTTATATTCGCTTAATGTTTTTCAATCAGCAGGAGTACGTTTAATTGGAATCCCAATGGATGAAAGCGGGTTACATACATCATATATTAAGAAATATAAGAAGCAATTTAATGCCTCTATTTTATATACAATCCCGTCTTTTCATAATCCAACGAACTTTAGTATGAATGCGAAGAAACGAATAGAAGTGATGGAAATATGTAATGAAATTGGATTACCTATTATAGAGGACGCAGTGTATCAAGACTTATGGTTTGATGCACCTAGTTCGAAACCTTTAAAGGCCTATGATAAAAATGGAATCGTACTACATATTGGAAGCATGTCCAAAGTAATTAGTCCAGGTTTAAGAATTGGATGGATTGTTGGACCCGAGCCAGTAATTCAAAGATTGTCAGACATAAAGATGCAAACAGATTATGGTTCAAGCACTATATCCCAGCAAATTGCAGCAGAGTGGTTTACAAATGGTCTATATGATGAGCATTTGCGATTTGTAAGAAGTGAATTGAAAAAACGAAGAGATTTTATGTTACTAATGTTAGATAAATATCTTCGTGAAATAGCAACTTGGCATGAACCAACAGGCGGGTTTTATATATGGGTACATATAAAAGTACCCATTTCATATCGCAGTTTATTTGATAAAGCTCTGCAAGAAAAGGTTTTATTAAACCCAGGTACTTTATATGATAGAAGTGCAAATCAATTTTTGCGCCTATCGTATTCATACGCAACGTTAGAAGAAATTGAAATAGGTATAAAAAAACTTGCACAACTAATGAAAAAGTAAGAGGAGAAAGTAATGAAACAATATGTAATTTGCCAAATGATCAATGGAGAAAAATATTTAGCTGCTTATGCGGAGACGAAGCAAGAGGCGATTGAAAAAGCAGAACTGTTAGGATTAAGAACGGGAAATCGTTACATAGTTATACTGCAGAAGAAGCCGAAGGCTTAACGTATCCTTAAACAATGTATGAGATTATATAGGAAGTAAATAAGTCTAGTAATATAAGAATTTACTAGGCTTATTTACTATTAAGTTGTTAAACGTTCTCGTATTTATACGCAAAGTAATAATATTATGAGTCAAGTTGACGAAAAAATCGATTTGTCTTTCGGTCTTGATTTCCTTTTCTATACTCATCAATATATTGCCTAAAGTTCCAAGCTTGTAAAAATTTATTAGCAGAGTTATAACCAGAATTGTAAAGCCAGTCTTTTTCTTCCTTCGTCAGTTCAAAATTAGTACTTGTAATCGTTCCTGTTGGAATTGTAATTGTTCTTGCTTTTGATTCCTTATCTAAATGACGTAAATCATGAGCTTGCATCATTGTTTTAAATAGTCCTTTGAACATAGAAATAGGCTCGTTATAGTGAGCAGGGTCAGCTTGAATCTCATCTTTTACAAAATGAAATCCGAAAGTCGGCCAGCGAGGAGCGGTAGGTGAATCGAAGATCCAAATTGGATAATTACTTAGAATTCCTCCGTCAACCATATAACAAGGCTGCTTCCATTTTGGAGTTCTCCATTTTACGGGTTCAAAGAAGAAGGGGATTGTACTACTCATTCTTACCGCTTTAGCGATAGAGAAGCGATAATTTAAAAATCCATAGTTTGGTAAGTCGTCAGGAAAGACAACCATTTTACCATTACTAATATCAGAAGCGATGATTTTGAGTTTGTTTAGATCCGGTAAATCAGTAAATAAATGAACACCTTTTTTTCGAAGTAATTCTTCAATCCATTCTTCTATAAATACATTAGAGTATATACCTAGAGTAGTCCATGCACTTAGTCCTTTTCCGATAAAGGGGATTTTGTCAATAAAGGTTTTCTTCGTAAATTTATTATAATCGATATCAGTTATAATGGTTTTTAGCTCTGAACAAGAATATCCTGCAGCTAAAAGTGCCGCGATAATTGCACCAGCTGATGTTCCAGCTACACGTTCCCATTCATAACCTTTTTCGGCTAACGCGCAAATTGCCCCAACATGCGCAATACCGCGCACACCGCCTCCTTCAAAAACACCATCAATCTTCATTAAACATACTTCCTTTCAAATAAAAGATTTGGAAATGGCAAAAAAGCACGTATTGTACGTGCTTTTTTACAATGGTTTTTAAGTTTACTAGCAGCCTACAAAGCCGCCCCAACAGCTAGCTCCGATGATGATTAGAAGGATGAATAAAACGATTAATAAAGCGAAACCTCCGTAACCACAACCACCACAGCTACCGCCGTAACCGTAACCGCCGCAACTATATCCGTAACCCATGTGGAATTCCTCCTTATATTAAAAATAAAAATGAACGAGGGGAAAATGTACTGGAAGAACTAAAGAACTATCGTGTTTGTAGGAACAATGTATAGTATGCTTTTTTAAACTTGTTCGCGTACGAAGGATAAGCCCGTTTTTTGGAGGCTTGTTGATTTTGTAAAGAATGAAGTATAATCTTTGTACTATGATATAAATAAGTATGTAAATGTAAGGAGAATTTATGAATAAAAAAATTGAAGTATTAATTGATAAATATGAACTAACACACTTGAAAGAGGAACTTATTAATACTGTATTTCCTTGTATAAAAGTTGTGCCAAAGCAGCAGGAAACTGTTGCGATAGGTAGTTCGAAAATGGGAGGAGTTCCTGATTTACCAGCTTTATTTGAATATCCAAAGCATAAAGGAAATCCACTACAATTTATCGCGCAATTTAACTTAAGTGATTTACAAAACGTTGGTATGGATCACAATCTTCCTAAGACGGGGATGCTGTATTTCTTTTGCATTGAAAATTATTTTGAAGAAAATGTGAAGCTAACAGAGGCTGGGGGTGTACTTTATTATGATGTTCCTGTAGAGCAATTACGAAGAGGAAATGAAGTACAAGCGAAATATAACCAGTGTGCAATTACTTTTGAACTGACATACAAATTACCAGAACTTTTCATTGAAGATGAGGCTGATTCAGATCGTTTCTTGCAATTACTTGAAGAGCTAATTCCGGATAACTACGATAACCATCAAATGTTTGGTGAGCCATTCTCTGTACAAGAAGAAGTGTTATATGAGACGGGAGAATATATGGGAGTAGACCCGCAGCAAATGACTCTTTTATTCCAAATTGATTCAGATCATAAAAATTGTAATATGGTTTGGGGAGAACTAGGGATGCTATATTTCTGTATTAGTAATGAAGATTTGAAAAATCAACGTTTTGAAAATACATGCTGCGTATTACAAACATGCTAATGAAAAAAGGTTGTTCTTTTAAAAAGAACAACCTTTTTATGTGAATTAGTTAATATGCATAATCTCATATGACCTATACGAAAAAGTATTGTATACTCTGAAACTATACGATACTTTTTCGTATAGTTATAGAATATAAGGAGTGACAAGATGGGAAAGACAAGTAAGTATGTGACAGCTGCCGCACTTTGTTCAACTATAGTAATGGGAGGCTTACAAGCGTCATCTGTATCTTATGCAGCTACAAATCCGACTACAGTGACAGCACAATCAGATGTAAAGTTATTAGATGATTTCAGAAAAGAATTAAAAAAACAGATTGATAATCGAGAAGAGAATATTACAATCACATATAAAACAAAAGATAGAAATGCTAGAAATATTATGGATCAATTGTATGGTGAGTTTAATAAAATTGTAGATGCTGATGAGTATGTAAAATATAATGTAGCGTCTACTAGATATTCTATTAAAGGAATGCCAGGGGACTATACGTTTACACTGCAAGTAAAATACCGTGAATCAAAAGAACAAACTCAATATGTAAAAGCTCAGGCGAAATCAATTGTTGGATCAATTGTAAAACTAGGGATGGATGAGCATGAGAAAGTAAAAGCTATTCACGATTACGTTGTTAAGCATGTGTCTTATGATACGTCTTATCAAGCGTATACAGCATATGAAGCATTAGCGAATCGTTCTGCCGTTTGCCAAGGATATACATTATTAACGTATGAGTTGTTAAAAGAGGCAGGTATTCAAAATCATATTGTAACAGGCACAGGAAATGGACAAGCTCACGCGTGGAATTTAGTGAACATTGAAAACAAATGGTATCACCTAGATACTACATTTGATGATCCAGTACCAGATAAAGCAGGGCGTGTAACTTACTCATATTTTAATATGTCTGACGAACAGTTAAGTAAAGATCATGAATGGGATCGTAGCAAATATCCAGCGGCAACTACAAGTTATTTTGGTGAATTAACAAATAAAATAAAAGCTGGTAGCTCAAAAACTGTCGTATATGAGCAGATGTTAAAAGAAACAAATTTACAATACTTATCTGCAGAATACGGAGCAGAAAATTATAATGAATTTAAGAAAAAGTTGCAGCAACAGTTTGCAGCCAAGCCAGAAAAAGTAGAAGTGCGATATAAGCAGTCCATGGATGGAACGATGCAAGATATAAAGAAAGTATTAAATGAAATAAATTGGCCAAAAGGTGCAAAGCGTGTGTCTTATCAAGTAGCGCCTTACAGTGCATTGGCGGGTTATTCATTAGCGACAATTACATTTACGTATTAAGCAATGGGAAAAAGCATCTGTAAAAGGTGCTTTTTTTATTAATTGATTGCTTTTGAATATTAAGAATTGTGTGATAGAATAAATGGATAAGGATGTAAATGTGGAATGAACTTGTTCGAAAGTAATATTTTTACATTGATATATACTTGTTTAGTAATCGGACTTATCGTTTTGTTTTTCATATCATTTACTTTGTTTATTAGAAGAGTATTACAAAGCAGTGCTGCAAAGAAACACCACGTGATTAATATGAACCAGAAGCTAGATCGAATCATTGAATTGCTTGAAAAAGATAAGAAATAGCGATAGAAGAGGTATGAAAAGGGGAAAGAGAATGGCCAATTATATAAAAGAATTACGTGAAAAAGTAGGACATGATTATGTTTTCTTAAACTTTGCCGGTGGTTGTGTATTTAATAAAGAAGGAGAAGTATTACTGCAAAAAAGAGGAGACTTTAACGCTTGGGGATTTCCAGGTGGTGCAATGGAGATAGGAGAATCAGCTGCGGAAACTGCAATCCGAGAAATCAAAGAAGAAACCGGGTATGATGTAGAAATAAATGAGCTTATTGGAGTGTATACAAAATATTTTCAATCATATCCAAATGGAGACAAGGCTCAGTCAATTGTGATGTTCTTTTCATTCTCAATAGTTGGAGGTGACAAAAAAGTAGATGGTGATGAAACGCTGGATTTGAAGTTTTTCCCATTAGACGACATGCCACCGTTATTTTGTAAACAACATGAAGATTGCCTGCAAGATTTATTGGAGAAAAGAGTAGGGGTATATCGTTAACATATAAAAAAGAAGCTAAATGAAGATTAGCTTCTTTTTTATGTTTAATTTATTTCCACCAATCATCAAACATTGACGCTGGTACTTGTCTTTTATGCTCACTCACTGTGTAACGTTTTTCAATTTTCTCTGCAACGTCAGCTGGAACTGCTTTACCTTCTAAATAATCATCTAATTGATCATAAGTAATACCTAACTCTGTTTCATCAGCTTGACCTGGTTTTTCATCTAATAAATCAGCTGTTGGCATTTTTAAGTAAAGTCGCTCGTCTGCACCTAACTCTTGTAATAATGCACGTCCTTGGCGCTTCGTTAATCCCGTTAATGGTAATAAATCTGCACCACCATCTCCGAATTTTGTAAAGAACCCTGTTACAGCTTCTGCAGCGTGATCTGTTCCGATAACAAGTAGCCCTTTTTGTCCACCAATTGCATATTGAGTAACCATACGGATACGTGCTTTCACGTTACCTTTATTGAAATCTGTTAATGATTCACCCAATAAGTTTTCATATTGATTTGAAAAAGCATCAACAGTTGAAGCAATATCAAATGCAACAGATTGATCTGCTTGAATGAATTGTAATGCTAATTGTGCATCATCTTCATCTTTTTGTACTTTATAAGGAAGACGCACGGCGATAAACGTTGCATTACCACCTTCGTTACGAATTTCTTCAACTGCAAGTTGTGCTAAGCGTCCTGCTAATGTAGAGTCTTGTCCGCCGCTAATACCAAGTACAAATCCTTTTGCACCTGTTTTTTTTACATAATCCTTTAAGAAATCAACTCGTTTACGAATTTCAACTTTTGGATCAATTACAGGCTGAACATGTAATGCTTTCATAATCTGTTCTTGTAATGTCATTATGTTTCCTCCTATTCATATTAAAGCGGTAATTAAGTTTATATGTATAATGGTACATACTTCTATCCTTTATTATTTCGCAAAATTAACGAATATACAATAGGATGTGTGTATGAATATGAATGTAGTCATTATAAATAAAGTACTACGTATAAGCAATTTTTTTAAACCTTTCAAAAATGTAAGGTTTTTGTCATTTGAATCGATGGAAGGTATTTCCGCACTTTACTAATATAAAAACATAGATAGTAGAAGGGCGGAGAAGTAATATGAACATTAGAGAACTAGCATATCGGAATGTAACCCGAAATAGACGGACATACTCAGCCTATTTTTTGAGTAGTGCATTTGCAATTATGGCCTTTTTTGTGTATTCATTTTTTGCGTTTCATCCGGCATTAAGTGCAGGAGAATTAGGTCAGTACGTATTCGTAAGTATGTCTTTTGCACAGTCTATTATTTACTTATTTACATTCTTCTTTATTTTATATTCGATGGGAATGTTTTTAAAAACGAGAAAGCGTGAACTAGGGATTTTAATGATGTTAGGTATGACGAAATATCAATTAAAGCGTCTAATCTTTTTTGAAAATATTATGATTGGAATAGGGGCAATTATTTTTGGTATTCTTTCAGGTATGTTATTTTCAGGGGTATTACTATTTGTCGCTCCGATGATATTGAAACTAGATATCTCCTTATCCTATTACATACCGATGAAAGCAATTGTTGTAACGAGTATTATGTTTTTTATTTTATTTATGATCATATCATTGTTTAGTGCAGGAATGATTCGTAAAAATAAGATTATGAAGTTGTTTAGAGGATCGGCAGAGGCGAAACCTGAACCGAAAGCATCAATCATTTCTTCCATATTAGCAGTAGTATTGCTTAGTGCTGGCTATGTAGGAGCTC
This sequence comes from Bacillus cereus group sp. BceL291, assembly GCF_051776705.1. NCBI lineage: Bacteria > Bacillati > Bacillota > Bacilli > Caryophanales > Bacillaceae > Bacillus > Bacillus cereus group sp. BceL291. Next base: position 33,573 of record NZ_JBPWAP010000033.1, read on the forward strand.
TTCTATCACATGGAGCAATGGTATTTATTATGATGATTCCTGTTACAACGGTAGTTATTATTGGGACGTATTTGTTGTACAAGCAGCTGAGTGTCTTTATTATTCGATTATGTAAAAAAAGTAAACGTTTTTATTGGACACAGACTAATATTATTACGTTATCAGATTTAGCGTATCGCATGAGAGATAACGCAAGAATGTTCTTTATTGTAACCATTATTTCTACTGTAGCATTTTCCGCAATAGGGACATTAGTTGGCTTCGCATCCATGACGAAAGGGATAATGGAGAGACCGATTTCGTTTCATTACCATTCTAAGCAAGGGAATAGTAACGAATCACAGCATATACAAATGATTGACAAAGGATTAAAGAAACATAGTATAGCAGCTTCAAAAACTAATATTTCGACAAAGAAAACGGAGGAACAGTCGTTAAGAAGCGCCATTTTTATAAAAGAATCAGACTATAAGAAATATGCAAAGTTAACAGGAGAACCATTTAATACTGTAGCAAATAAAGAAGTTGTATTTTTGTCAGCTAATATACCAGGGCCAACGATGAAAGAAAGAAAAGAAATTACTTTACCTAATATGAATGAAAATTTAAAAGTGAAAAAAGTTACTTCATCTTCATTGGGGAAAATATTAAGAGGAAATGTTTATGTAATCTCTAATAATCAATATGATTCATTACAAGATGGGTTTATAGAGACAAAAGATTATATGTATAAAACTGAAAGAACGAAAGATGAGATTGAAATTGGTAAAGAGCTTACGCATCAAATTAAACCGTATCAAGAATATTCAACGTTTAGTGCGGAAGAGTACGAGCAAAACCAAAGTTTACAAATTGCAGGACCGATTTTATTTGTAGGTTTCTTTATTGGTATAGTATTTTTCGTTTGCGCAGGAAGTTTCCTTTACTTCCGTTTATTCTCCGATTTGGAGGATGATGTTCGTTTGTTCGAAATGATTCGTAAAGTTGGATTGACAAGTAGGGAATTATCGAAGGTAGTTACAATTCGATTGGCGCTTTTATTCTTCGTTCCAATTGGTGTTGCAACATTACATGGAGCAGTAGCCTTAACGGCGTTAGGGCAAATGTTTGAGTACTCATTGTTTAAAGAAAATACAGTTGTATTAAGTATTTTCATAGTTATTCAAGTTGTATACTTCTTACTTATAAGATCCCGTTATGTAAAACAATTGAAAGAGAGATTACGTATGCATTAAATGTGTTTTTTTAACTCGAGTACAAAATTTTCTAAAAAGAGGCAAGTATTGTCAAAAAGTGATAAAATGGAAAAAGCGAGGTGAAAAAATTAATAGAGAGTAAGGGGGGAGAAATATGAAAGCAACAGGAGTTATTCGAAAAGTAGACGAATTAGGACGAATTGTTATCCCTAAAGAATTACGCGATGTATTGGGAATACAAATCAAATCACCGCTTGAAATTTTTGTAGAAGCAGATAAAATCATTTTACAAAAATATCAACCTTACAATGCTTGCCAAATCACAGGTGATGTTTCAGGGCAGAATATTACATTAGCAAATGGAAATATTACAGTTGGTATAGAGGGAGCGGAATATTTAGTAAAAGAAATAGAAAAGTTTTTAAACAAGAGTGAGGTTTAGTCTTAATTTATATTATTTTTCAAATACATATCATTCTTTTAAAAGACTGTAAGAGGACCATTAATTGGTCCTCTTATTTTGGTTATTAGTTGAACGACTCGGGTTGTTACTTCCTACAAATCATAGGGAAAATAAAGAAGTATTATAGAGGTAGTAAATGATGTTGAGAAATATTTGAAAAGAAGGAAAACAAAAAGAATAAAACGAATGTTACATTTACACGTATTCAAAAGTGGTCTGAAATGAAAATAATACATTTTCAGGAGGGATTACGATGAGTAGTACAGTGAATAAACAAAAAGGTATACAATTGATTCCGTTTACCGTAAATAAGGTGGTAGAACAAGTAAATGAAATTCCACCAGGTGTACAACTGATTCACGCTCCGCAAGTATGGGAAAAGAGTATGAAGGGGCAAGATGTAGTCGTTGCCGTATTAGATACAGGGTGTGATACTAATCATATAGATTTAAAAGATCGTATTATCGGCGGAAGAAATTTCACAAAAGATTATGAAGCTGATCCAAATGTGTATCTTGATAATAACGGACATGGTACTCATGTTGCGGGAACGATTGCCGCGACTGAAAATGGTGTCGGTGTATTAGGAGTTGCACCACTTGCTAAAATGTTAGTATTAAAAGTTTTAGCGGGAGATGGTTCTGGAAGTTATGAGCAAATTATTGAGGCAATTCATTATGCTGTAAATTGGAGAGGGCCGAATCAAGAGAAAGTGAGAATTATTTCAATGTCACTTGGTGGTCCGCAAGATGTTCCAGAATTACATGAAGCAATTCAAAATGCGGTAAAGCAGGATGTTCTCGTTGTATGTGCTGCTGGAAATAATGGAGATTGCGATGATGAAACAGAGGAACTAGACTTTCCGGGTGCGTACTCCGAGGTAATTGAAGTTGGTGCCGTTAATTTAGAGCGGAAGATTGCATGTTTTAGTAATTCAAATCAAGAAATTGATCTAGTAGCGCCAGGTGATGAAATATTATCTACGTATCCAGAAGGAAAATATGCTGTGTTAAGTGGAACTTCCATGGCGACGCCGCATGTTGCTGGAGCGCTCGCCTTGCTCATTAAACAGTGTGAGAAAGAATACGGTCGAAAGTTATCCGAGCCGGAAATATATGCACAACTCATTAAAAGAACTGTACCTTTAGGGTACGAACGTACATCTGAAGGGAATGGATTAATAGATTTATTAAAAGAATAGCCATATTAAAAAAACATCTCATATGAATATGAGATGTTTTTTTAATATGGCTCTGTCGCATGTAATACAACTTGTAATAAACCTGGGAATCTAGCATTTAAATCTTCTTCACGAATTGAAATGAAACGTTGTGTTCCTTCAAGGCGCGTGTACATAACACCTGACTCACGTAAAACTTTGAAATGGTGAGATAAAGTTGATTTTGCAACAGGGATGTTTAAAGCACCGCAAGATTGTTCATTTTTCTCTAGTAACATATTTACAATTTGTAAACGAATTTGATCGCTAAGTGCATATAAGACAGAAGAAAATTGAATTTCTTCTCGATTTGGATGATAGAGTGTACGCATATTTCACCTACTTGTATAAGTTAAGATATTTGCACTATAACATATAAAGTGGTATATTTCTATTGTTCGAATATATTCGAACAATAGAAATATAGGGGGAGAAAAAATGAAGTATATAAAATTGCAAAAGGCAGGATTAAATATTTCAAAGTTGGGTTTAGGTACAAATGCAGTAGGGGGACATAATTTATATGCTGATGTGAATGAAGAAGAAGGAAAGCGATTAGTAGAAGAAGCTATTCAGCAAGGGATTACATTTTTTGATACAGCAGATTCATATGGTTTCGGTAGATCAGAGGAATTAGTAGGAGAAGTATTAAAGGGAAAACGTCATGAGTTTATACTTGCTACAAAAGGTGGAATTCAACCGTTGTTAAATGGAGAAACTTATATTAACAATGAACCAAGTTATTTAAGGAATGCTGTGGAAAATAGCTTAAGAAGATTACAGACTGATTATATTGATTTATATTATTTACATTTTACAAATCCTGAAACAAGTTACATAGATTCAATCGGAGAGCTTACTCATTTAAAAGAAGAAGGGAAAATTCGTTCAATTGGAATATCGAACGTAAACATAGAACAATTAAAAGAGGCGAATCAACATGGTCATATAGATGTTGTACAATCTCCATATAATATGTTAGAACGTACAGCTGAGGAAGAACTGTTGCCGTATTGTATAGAAGCGGGTATTTCATTTATTCCATATGGGCCTCTTGCTTTTGGAATATTAGGCGGAAAATATACAGAAGATTTTAAATTAAATGAAGTCGATTGGCGTCAAAATGTAAATCTATTTGAAGAAAATACATATAAGAGTAATTTTAAGAAAGTGAATAAGTTAAAAGGGCTAGCTAAAGAAAATGATATTGAAGTGTCTCATTTAGCGTTAGCATGGTTATTAAATAAAGAAGGGATTGATACTGTTATACCTGGTGGAAAGCGGGCAGAGCAGGTAAGAGAAAGTGTGAAAGCGGTAGGTGTTGCATTGAATGAAAGAGTCATGAAAGAAATCCAATCTATTTTAGAAGATTAGTTAAACAGAGGGAGGAGAGTACCCTCTGTTTATATAAGGAGAAGGTCTAAATGAACAGAGTACTAGCTGTATTTTTTATGATAATGTTTATGATCGGTACAGATACTTTCTTAATTTCACCACTGTTGCCGACATTGCAACAGGTGTATCATGTTTCAACTGAGTTGTCAGGATGGATGGTGAGTTCGTATGCTTTAGGGTATGCTGGATTTGCGCTTGTGGCTGGTCCTATATCAGATGGATTAAACAGAAAAAAAGTAATGGTACTAGGTATGAGTTTTTTTGCAATAAGTACGTTTTTTTGTGGAATTGCACCGAGTTTTTTATGGATACTAACATTTAGATTTTTAGCAGGTGTAAGTGCAGCTTTTGTATCTCCACAAGTGTGGGCATCTATTCCGCTCCTTATAGAGAAGAAGCAAATTGTGAAAGCAATTGGGGTTGCAACAGCAGGGTTATCAATCTCTCAAATTTTAGGGCTGCCACTGGGAGCTTATTTAGCAACGATACATTATACAATTCCATTCTATTTCATTGGTATATTATCAGCACTACTTGTCATTCTTATTTATGTTGTATTACCAGAAATACAGTCGGTTCATATAGGTGGAAATAAAAAAGCGATTTTACAGCGTTATAAACAATTACTTACAGATTCAAGGGTTTCACTTTCTTATTTTGCATACTTTGTTTTTCAAACCGGAAATTTTGCTGCATTTTCATTTTTTGGTGTATGGCTTTCCATTCAATTTGGCTTACAAGTTCATGAAGTAGGTACAGCTATGCTCGTATTAGGATTAGGAAATTTAATTGGTAATATTTTTGGTCCTAGAATCGTAAATAAAATTGGTTATAACCTTTCTTTCTATGGTGGAATTATATTTACAGCAGTGCTATATGTATTACTTCCTCATGTAAAGAACATTGTATTGGTGGAGTTATTGTTCTTTGCTTTATTTTTTGTGACAGGAATTTTGTTTGTATTAATGATGAGGCACTTACAAAACATATCTAGTGTAGCAAGAGGAACAGGAGCCGCGCTTGCAAATGCTTCTATGTACATTGGTCAAATGATTGGTGCGGCAATAGCTGGAATGTTATTTGCAATATCTCACAATTTTATACTAGTAGGTAGTTTTACTGCTTTACTATATATAGGAGCTTTATTTTTGTTTAGAAAAAGTGAAAAACTTACTGAAAGTAGTGAAACAGGAATTGCATCATAAAGCTTGTATAAATATTTCGCAAATCAGAATTAATAAGAGTGTGAATACATGAATGTGCTTTTAATTAAAGTGGTTACTAAAAGTATAGAAATAGTAGAAGAAATGTATTGTAACAAAGTTATGAGGAATCAAAAAATAAAAATCCCTATAAAGATAGGGATTTATATATCGGCATATAGTTCCTTGGAAAAGGATATACTTAGTTTAGCATATCGGACTACTTATATTTGTGAAATAGATGTGAAAGTAATGTGAAAAATGCCGAAGGAAAAAACTATTTAAATAGAGGGCAATTTAGATGGGGATATGGATTTTACATAAATGTTGTGTTATATTTCTACTTATCTGTTAATAATTACATATTTTAATTTTATTGGGGATAAAAGGGAGAGGTTTAAATGCAATGGTATTTGAAAGCTCTAAAGAATTATGGGAATTTTAGTGGTAGAGCTACGCGAAAAGAGTACTGGATTTTTAGTTTATCCAATATCGTAATTTTTTGGCTACTGTTATTTTTATCATCATTTTCAGAGGTGTTAGTTGCTATTATTGCGTTGCTATTTATGTTAGTAATGATTATACCAAGTTTTTCGGTTGGTGCACGACGATTACATGATATTGGGAAAACGGGATGGTGGCAACTATTAAATTTTGTACCGTTTGGTAGCATTGTTTTACTTGTATTTTTTATCATTGAAAGTGAAGAAAATGACAATCAATACGGACCAAATCCGCATTCAGATTTAAAAGAAGCGATTTAATAAACTTATTTAGTTTGTAGCATTACTAGTTCAATTATTTTATCTATTATTAAAATGGTTTGCGTGGGCTAATATTATTAGGTTGATCTTTAGGTCTAGATGACTTTTGAAACTGTAAAAATGGAAAGATAAAGGCAGAGAGAATATAGCATGGAAAGAAAAAAATTCTAAATAAAAAGCACTGTTTTAGCTAAAACAGTGCTTTTCTCTTTGATTGAACAGTTGCAGCATTTTCATCATGTATACCTACATCTTTAATAATTCGTTGTTTTGCTTTATTTAATAGATGGTTTACTGCTTCGCCAAAATAGTTAGCTTCGCTTTTTGTGCGGGCTTCTCGTAAACATTTATAGTTTTCTAGCAGTTCCTCTTTTTCGGAGTTTGTTAAGAAATCTTCTATTTTCTTTTTTGTCATACGAAACACCCTTTCTCCTGACAAACGACGCAATAGAAAATATTTATTTCTCATTATAACAATAATTTTAAAAGAAAGTATACACTAACGTCGCAATAATTTGTCAATTTCTTGAATCTTCTCATCAGCTTTCCCAATTTGCGTATTTTTAGCCTGTTCGCCACCAAGAGCTTGATGTAGTAAAAAAGTTTGGCCGGAAATAGCAGTTACAATGGATACTTTTATAATTTCTTTTATTGCGGTGACATCGAATAAAACGAGCCCAAGAAGTGCGGCTAGGCTACCAGTAAAAATATCAGTTAAAAATCCAAAATGAAAAAATGTTTTCAAACGGCGTGGAAGCAATAACTTACCTTGGTTATTGATTAGATGGGAAACGAAGCCGGTAATGCCACCAACGAGAACAGCGGTTAGCCATTGATACATTTCCATCGAATCCACTCCTTTTAGTGAATAAGATTCGATTATTTTATATTGATTCCTTTTAATATTTCATATAAGCATATTGAGAAAGTTTGTTTGGGTATATTTTTTATTCAAATTAATTATAACAGAAAATTTAGATATATTTCAGTCTATTATATGAATCATTTTTACAATAATATGAATGCAGAAAGGGGTGCGTGATATAAATATAGATTATCGAATAAGAAGTGTAGATGGTTATACAAAAAAAATAGGGGAATTAGTAAGCCTGCTTGAGCATACGAGAGCTGTAACATTAGGCGAAGTAAAAAATTTATCAGTTGAGCAATTAGATTTAATTATGCAAAGCAGCGGAAATTCAATTGGCGCCTTATTAAAGCATATAGCAGCTATTGAAAAAGTTCATCAGCTTATTTCATTTCAAGATCGTGACTTTACAAAAGAAGAATTAGAAATATGGGAAGATGCACTGTATTTAGGGGAAGCGGGTAGAGCAATCCGTGGTCATGAAATAAAGTATTATGTACAACTTCTACAAAGTGTTCGAGAAGAATCTCTGAAGTATTTAAGTGAACAAGGTGATGAGTGGCTCATGTCAGAAAGAAAGTGGCCTAACGGTGTAGCATATAACCAGCACTATCTATGGTTTCATGTGCTAGAAGATGAAATTAGTCATCGAGGACAAATTAGAATGCTCAAAAACAAGTTATTTGAAAATTACGTAAAATAATGTAGCTTTTTATAGGAGAATTCCATATAATGAGAATAATTAAAATAAGAACGGGGTGATGTATTATGGCGAAAATAACTTATATGAATAATCAACCAAATACAAAGGTGGATGGAAAGGGCGATATTATATAAGGTAATTCGCAATCCTTCCACTTAGTACAAACTAGGGAGGATATTTATTTGAATCAAAATATTTTAGAATCTTTCGGCTGGGATTCATTTTTTGAAGAACAAGTTACAGAGAAAAATTATGAAGTAGGTCGTATTTTACTTGAGCATAAGCATGTATATCGCATTATTTGTAATGATGGTGAATATATGGCAGAACTGTCTGGGAAGTTTCGGCATGAAGCGATTACGAAAGGCGATTATCCAGCAGTTGGTGATTGGGTGTATATAAAGAAAATAGAAGATGAAAAGAAAGCGATTATTCATCGTATTTTCCAGCGAAGAAGCTCTTTCTCAAGACAAGAGGCTGGAACAAGAACAGAAGAACAGATTATAGCAGCAAATGTAGATTATTTATTTTTAGTGAATGCACTTAATCATGATTTTAATGTTAGAAGGATGGAACGTTATTTATTATTAGCGTATGAAAGCGGCGCTATGCCAGTTATTGTTTTAACAAAGAGTAGTATATGTAATGATGTGGAAGAGAAAATTGTAGAAACGGAAGCTATAGCAATTGGTGTTCCTATTTTCGTTGTTGATAGTTTAGAGCATACAGGTATAGATTCGTTGAAACAATTCGTTTCTTCAGGGAAAACAATTGCTTTAGTTGGATCATCAGGGGTAGGAAAGTCAACTTTGTTAAATGCTCTAATAGGAATTGATGTAGCAAAAACGGGAGATATACGTGAAGAGGATAGTAGGGGGAGGCATACGACAACGCATCGAGAATTATTCCAATTGCCTAGTGGCGCTCTCGTGATTGATACGCCTGGCATGAGGGAATTGCAACTTTGGGAAGGCAGCGAAGCGATTCAAACAGCATTCTCTGATATTGAAGAACTTGCGACAACATGTCGTTTCCGTGATTGTAAGCATGAGAATGAACCAGGATGCGCGGTGTATAGTGCAATTGAAAACGGACTTATTACGATAGATCGTTTGAAAAGCTATAAAAAATTACAAAGAGAACTGGCGTATTTTATGAGGAAACAAGATGCAATCCTTGCCAGAGCAGAGCGTGATAAATGGAAGAAAATTTCTAAACAACATAAAAAAATGTAAAAACCAAAGGGGCCCCTTTGGTTTTTTCTATTTGTAAATTTTATAATAATATTATTCATATATATAGACAAAGGGAAATTAATTGTTTAAACTTTACAAAGTATTCACCATAATAGGTTATGAAAATAATAATTAAGGAATGGGAAATATTTATAATTAACTCAATTTAACTTTTAAATTTGAAAATTAGGAGGTTCATAATGGGTAAACTATTAAATTTGTTTCGTGATATGAAAGTAGCAAAAAAGCTATTAATTTCATTCTTTGTAATTTTAATTGCAGCCGTTTCTATAATCGGGGGCATGTCTTATCAAACTGCTAAAAAGAATTTTGAATCACAAATTACGAGTAGTGCTAACGATAATATAAAAATATTAGATAATTTAATCAATCAAATGATTGAAGCAAAATTTAACGATGTGAATAACTTTGCACGAGTAATTCAAGGGAATATGTATCAAGGGGATAATCAGGATGAGCTAAGAAAGACATTATCTCAGTATATCAATTTAAATATAGATGTTGAACAAGTGTATGTTGCCGGTAATGATAAGAAATTTGTACAGGAACCAAATATACAAATGGCAGCAGATTATGATCCAACAACACGACCTTGGTATAAAGATGCAGTGGCAAAACAAGGTGGTATTGTTGTTAGCGAGCCATATAAGGCAAAAGGAAATGGACATATTGTCGTAACGATTGCAAAACAAACAGAAGATAAAAATGGGGTTGTTGCGCTAGATTTAAGTTTAGACAATTTATTAAAAACAACAAAGTTAATCAATATTGGTAAAAAAGGATATGCCTTCATTTTAGATGGAAAGCAAAAAATCATTGCTCATCCACAAGAAAAATCAGGGGATAAAGCAGCTGATTCTTGGGCAAAGAAAATTTATGAAGATAATCATGGTGCTTTTACATATTCTTATGGTGGTAGTGAAAAGAATATGGTATTTGCTACAAACGTAAAAACAGGTTGGAAAATTGGTGGGACGATGTACGCAACTGAAGTAATTGAAGCTGCTCAACCTGTATTTTATAATATGTTAATTGTTATGCTTATTTCGTTAGTAGTAGGTGGAGTACTTATTTATTTTGTGACACTTTCAATTACGAAGCCTTTAAAGAGACTAGTTATCACTTCTAAAGAAATAAGTGAAGGGGATTTAACGCAAACAATTGAAATTCATTCTAATGATGAAATTGGTCAACTTGCGAAAGGTTTTAACGAGATGACAAATTCATTACGGACGTTAATTGGAAGGATTAACACTTCGGCAGGACATGTTGCAGCAGCATCAGAAGAACTAACTGCAAGTGTAAGACAAGCGAGTGAAGCAACTGAGCAAATTACAACAGCAATGGATGAAATATCAAGTGGGGCAACGACGCAAACAACAAGTGTAGAAAATGGTGCTATGTTACTGTTTGATGTAACGGAAGGAATTCAGCATGTAGCAAATAGTTCATCATCTATTAATATCGCTTCTGCTCATACTCGTGAAAAAGCAGAAGATGGTGGGAAACTAGTAGGAAGAACAGTAAACCAGATGCAGTCTATTGCAGAATCGGTTTCACAATCAGATGCTGTTATACAGTTATTAAATAATAAATCAAAACAAATTGGTGATATATTGGAAGTAATTCAAAACATTGCAGATCAAACAAATCTTCTAGCTTTAAATGCGGCAATTGAAGCGGCAAGAGCTGGTGAACATGGAAGAGGTTTTGCAATTGTTGCAGATGAAGTACGTAAATTGGCAGAGCAGTCTAGCATATCTTCCAGTGAAATTAGTAAATTAATAGGCGAAATACAAGACGATATGGGTAAGACAGTCAAATCAATGAATCATGTAAATGAAGAAGTTCAATCTGGACTTGTTATTGCAAATGAAACGAAGCAAAATTTTGCTGAAATTTTACAATCTACAAATGAAATAGCTAATCAAATTAAGACGATGGTTGAAACGGCTAATGGAATGTCAAAAGGGGCAAATGAAGTATCTATTTCAGTAGGACAAATTGCAATGACAGCACAAAAAAATGCGACAAGCACACAAAATGTTGCGGCTTCAGCTGAAGAACAGCTAGCTTCGATGGAGGAAATTGGATCAGCGGCGGGTACGCTATCTCAAATGGCTGAAGAATTGCAAGTATTAATTGAGAGATTTAAAGTTTAATAGAGAACAGACTCCCCCTAGTAGCATTATGACACTAGAGGGTAGTCTGTTTTATTATGTAAAATCAAATGGAGATGTAAACTTCCTTTATGACGTTTAAAATGGTATTTTGCATAATATTTGTCGAAAAATAGAGGTGTTTGTTAGCTTTGTGTATAATTATTAACCTATAGAATACAAATAAAAGGAGAGTATTATGGGAGTGTATTGGGGGACAAAAAGACATTCTTGGCTTAGTTACGTCTCATTTTGGCTAAGTATTTCATTTTTTATTGTTTTTCTAATTGAAGTGTTTATATTAAAAACACTTTCGAATAGCTCGGTGCAAATTGTTAAATATTTTTATTTTATACTTGTACCAGTAAATATTTTTCTTAGTTTAAAGTTACTATTTAAGAAGAATGAAAAGAAAGCGTTACCTATTTTTAGTTTCATTGTCTCATTATTATTTGCAATTTTAATAATCGTATTAGTTTTAGCAGCTATAGGGAAGTTCTTTTAAGGGGAGTGGTATAAGTCACTCTCCTTTTTTATTTGTGGTAGTCTTACTATATGTAAAAGTGTGAATGCTGTGAGCTAATAAAAGCGGAGAGTAGACAATATTTGCATGGATTAAAGTCTGTCGTTATTTGAACTTGTAAGAGTGTATGGAGTAATGAGGTAATATACATAATAATGGAGATAGAATTAGTTATTTTATAAGTGTGTATGAAGCAAATGAATACGGTAAGAACGGTGATATATGGTACAATAGCTATGGATAGTGATAGAGATAAAGGGTATATAAAATACTCATCGTTTTTTAGTAAGAGAGGGGTTATCTTATGCTATACGAGGATTTGGAGACATTATTTCAAACAGCTCCGAAAGAAGATAGAGGCGGATGGAAATATATAATCCAAGAACAAAATGATACATTTAAAATTGGTGATGAAATACTGAAAAATCAAATGAGTGTCGAATTGTATTTTAATGAATACGATGAGGTGAAAATCACTTTATATAAAGATGGAATTCCCATTACGACTATGCAAAAAATTACGATTTCAAAAGTTGAATTAGACGAAGATGAAGAAGGTATTCAATTTGTTTTAGAACGCATGCCTAGTCGAATGATTCGGTTGCAGTTAAAGCCGTATTTAGCATTAGAAATGGGACCGTACTGGGAAGTATGTGATGATTGTGAATGAACATAAAAAAGCATCCAATAACATGGATGCTTTTTTATGTTTTTTGAAGTTGTTTAAACGCAATGATTGGAAGTATAACAATACTTACCCATCCGATGATAGGATATAGAATGTGAAGTAAGTCACTGTAACCGATGTAACTAAAGCAATAACTAATTAGTAAAATGAAGAAAATAATATTGTGATTTTTCCACCCAGTAATAGATTGCATCTGTTTTGTCATTCCGAACACATTACCAACTAAAGTTGTGAAAACTTCACCGAAAATAATGAGAACGAAGAAGAAGTGAAAAGTTGCATTAAATCTTCTTATGACTTCAGCCATTGGGATGTTATATTGATAAAATTGATCGACTGATAAGATTGCTAAATGGCTGCATAATAAAATTAAAGAAAGTCCAGCACCACCTAAAATCCCACCCCAAAAAATGGCTTTTCGATCCTTTACTTCACTGGCTAATGGGACGAGAACACTTTGGGCGAGAGAAAGGTTTAAGGCGACATATGTAATAGGGCTAGTAATCCATTTCATATTCCAGCTCTCTGCAGGAATAGTGTTATTAATAGGAGGTGTACCGTGAAAAAAGGTTGTAATAGCAAGTCCGATAATAAAAATCATCATAATAGGTACGACAAGTGTATTTACTTCAAAAACACCTTGTAACCCGCGGCTACTTATAATGAGACAAGCGATAACTGTAATGAGAATACCGAGTTGTCTTGGTAAGCGAAGTTGCTCTTCAAATACTGCACCAGCCCCTGATAACATAACGCTCGTTACGCCGAATAAAACGAGTAATAATAATGTGTTTACAACATTCCCAAATACATCCCCAAATAAATATTTGTTAAATTCTTGCGCTGAAAATGCCCCGATTTGTGATGAAAGTAACATCATCTTTGTGCCAAGCCAAATAAAAAAAAATCCACTTACACATATGCCAATTGTCCCGTATAATCCATTCACTGTGAAAAATTCAACAATTTCTCGTCCAGTAGCAAATCCAGCTCCAACGACAGTTCCGATATAAGTAGCAGCTACTTTCTTTGCTACTTGCCATTGTTGATTGTCCATGTTATCCCTCTTTCTACTATGATGAGCTTGATGTACTATTATGCATATGTATGAGCTTGGACAATTAGACGTATGAAGTGGTTGAAAAAATACATGAATTAAATGATATTAGGGAAGCATTAAAGGTGTTAAAACTTTGTTACATATAAGCCAATTGTTCGAAAGGAAAGGGAATGTATGGTAAAATGTAATTAAGTTATTAAAAGATAAACATTACAAAATGATAAGAGGAGTGATTGTATGAGTACGAAAACAAATGTTGTTGAAGTATTAAACAAGCAGGTAGCAAACTGGAATGTGTTATATGTTAAATTACATAATTATCACTGGTATGTGACAGGGCCACACTTCTTTACATTACATGAGAAATTTGAAGAGTTTTATAATGAGGCTGGAACGTATATTGATGAGTTAGCAGAACGTATTTTAGCTTTAGAAGGTAAACCATTAGCGACAATGAAAGAATATCTCGCAACATCTAGTGTCAGTGAAGGGACAAGCAAAGAATCTGCAGAAGAAATGGTGCAAACATTAGTGAATGATTATTCTGCACTTATTCAAGAATTAAAAGAAGGTATGGAAGTTGCGGGTGAAGCTGGCGATGAAACATCAGCTGACATGCTGTTAGCAATTCATACAACATTAGAACAGCATGTATGGATGCTAAGTGCATTCTTAAAATAACGATAAATATATAGAAACCCATTGAAAAATTATTTCAATGGGTTTTTTTATGATTTTTCAGTTTTCTTTTATGCTATAATATAGTAAAAAGGAGGCGATGCGATGTTTCGCTTTTTCAGAACTGGAAAAGAAGAGCGGGAAATTACGAAAGATGAATTAGAACAAGCGATGGCTCAGTTTTTAGAAACGAATGCTAATATCGTTTATACAGTATTAGTAAATGATGATTATACAGTAAATTATGATTTGTTAAAACCATATTTACCTGCATTTCCAACAAATGTTTTTCTCATAACGAAGGAAACGCTTGAGGTATTTGAACATACAGCAGAAAATTTAAACCTAGTGAAAGAAATTGATGTCGTACAAAAAGCAGTAGATCAATACGTAACAGAAAAAGAAATGTTCCCAATTGTTGAAGGTAGCGAAGATCGCCTCATATGTGGAATGAAATTAGGACCTTACTTAAATCGTAGCTTAAAAAGAGACTTATATATTTCAGAAAAACATTATTTAGTTTCAAGTAAACCAGATAGAAAAAAACAAAAGAGTGGGTAGACGTAATGAAAACAACAATACATATATTGTTGTCTTTTTTTGTTTGTTAAAATATTGATTTTTCAGTCTATTCTTATTTATACTAAATGTATTGGACAGGGAAGAGCAACTATTAAGCATCATTTTGAGAATAAGGTATTGTTAGCGTGGGTTATACAAAGTGGTATAAAGATTCGCAAAATAAATATTATAAAAAGTTGCGGGGAAATTGGTACATGAAAAATAGTATGACTTACATTCAATTATTAAATGAAACGTTACGTTGTTATGCAAATAAAGGAAGTTTTGAAGCGTACAATTATATAATGGAAAACGCTACAGGTGTAATAGGGAATGAGGCGCAAATATATAATTTTAAGTATGCACTCGCAAGTGCATCGGGACTTGAAAAAGAAGCATTACATTTAATGAGAGAGGCCATTATAGAAAAGGGATTCTGGTATGGAAATGAGTATTTAATTTCCGATGAAGATTTAAAATCACTACATAAATTTGAAGAATTTCATACAATGGTGCAATTATGTAAAGAAAGAGAAGAATTAGCACATAAAAAGGAAAGACCAGATGTGAAATATATATACAGTAAGAAAGAGGGAAATCTACTACTTACATTGCATGGTAACCAAGAAAATATACAAATAGTAGAACCATATTGGAAATCTGTTTTGATACAAGATTATATGTTAGCTTTACCACAGTCTTCACAAATTGAGTTTTCAGATGGATTTGTTTGGGAGGACATAGAGAGAGGGAAAGAGGAATTAAAAGAGCATTACAATAAGTTTATAGAAAATCATACAGTAGAAAGTGTAATCATTGGTGGTTTTTCTGCAGGGGCGAGAGTAGCTTTATATACGATTTTACAACAAGATATAAATGTAGATGGTTTTGTTTTTATGGCACCATGGCTTCCCGAGATTGAAGAATGGGATGAGTTGCTAAGAGTGCTGAAGGATAAACATATAAAAGGATATATAGTATGCGGGAATCAAGATGAAGATTGTTTCGAATCCACGCAGCAATTTGTACAACTATTAAGAGAGAAAAATATAGAACATAAGTATAAAGTTGTGCCTGACTTAGATCATGATTATCCTATTAACTTTGAAGAGCTATTAAAAGAAACTATTGAATATATAGGAAATGAAAACAATAAGTAGTAAGAAAAAGAGATGCATCACATGTGATGCATCTCTTTTTAGAATTATAAATTAAAAGCATTTGCTAGTAAGCGATAAGAATTTAATTTATGTTCAAATTGATGAGTAATCGTGACAATCATAAATTCGTCAGTATTGTATGCTTTGCTTAAGTTTATTATTTTTTCTTTTACAGAAGACGGATCACCAACAATCATACGTTGACGATTTTCTTTTATACGGAATAAATCATAAGCGCTGTATGAATAATTTTGAGCAGTTTCAATAGAAGGTGTACCAGTAGTTCGTTTTCCTTGCTCTAATAATAAGATTGATAGATCTAAACTAGAAGCAATTTTTTCCGCTTCTTCATTTGTTTCTCCGCATATAACAAAGATGGCAACGATTGAATTAGGCTTATCTCCTAAAAATGAAGGCTCATATTGTTCTTGGTAAGCCCTCATAACTTCAGGGCCTCCGAAGCCGTTAATAAATTGTGCAAATGCGAAAGAAGCTCCGTTGTTTGCAGCAATTTTAGCGCTCTCTCCGCTAGAACCGAGCATCCACATTTCAGGAGACGTTGGGATAACTGGAGTGGCTTTTAAGTTTGCATAGTGATGGTTTTCTGGTACTTGATCATGTAAGTACATTGCAACGTCTGCAATTTGTTCTGGATATTGATCAAGTGAGACCATTTTCCCTTCTTGAAGTGCGCGAGTTGCTATTGGCATACCACCAGGTGCTCTACCAACACCGAGATCGATGCGGTTCGGATACAATGCTTCTAGAACACGGAAATTCTCAGCAACTTTATATGGGCTATAATGCGGTAACATAACACCACCTGAACCGACTCTAATACGGTCCGTTTTTGCGGCAATATGAGAAATAAGAATTTCTGGACTTGAACCAGCTAAGCTTACGGAATTATGATGTTCGGATACCCAAAAACGTGTGAATCCGAGTTTTTCAACTTCTTGTGCAAGCGTAACTGTATGTGAAAAAGCTTGGGCTGCTGTGCTACCATCTGAAATAGGTGATTGGTCTAATACACTTAACTTGATCATAGAATATACCTCTCAATCTTAATGTACATCCTATTATATATTTACTTATGAAAAATGCGTAGTGAAATGCTCAAAATGAAAAGCGGATAATCTTATTTCCGCTTTTAACGAGAAAATCCGCGTTCATAATGATTCATTTCGACTAGATTTAAAATATATTCATAGTTGTCAATTTCATGCTTTAGTTGTTCACGTTCTTTTTCAGATAGTGTCATATTGCTAAGTTTTTTACATAAGTTTTGTTTCTTTAATTCTAAATGTTTTTTTGTAGCATCGTAGTCATAAGTATGTTTCATTTTTAACCACTCCTTCTTTGTAGTTGCTATATTATACGAAGTATAAAGAAAAGTGAGATCTGTCTCTTATGTACTTTTAGTGAATATTCAAATTGCAATGGTGTTATGTTTATGGGGATTTATGAATAAAATGCACTAAACCACTAACGTCCATTTGATGAAGTAAGGGGTGGAATTGTGCAGAAAGATATAATGTATAACACTGAAATGGATGAAGCGTTAAAAGTTATAGATAAAGGATTGAAGAAGACGATAAGCCCAAAACAGATTATTGTAGTGGGAGCTGGTATGGCTGGGTTAGTTTCAGCATCTTTATTAAAGGCTGCAGGACATGATGTGAAAATTTTTGAAGCAAATAACCGGGTAGGTGGCCGTATAGAAACAGTGAGAATGGAAGATACCGGATTATATTTAGATGTTGGAGCAATGAGAATTCCGTATTCGCATACATTAACGATGGCATATATAAGAAAATTTGGGCTACAGGTGAGTCCTTTTATTAATAGGAATGAGACGGATATTATATACGTAAATGGACGGAAAACGACGTTAAAACAATATGAAAAAGATCCAAGTATTCTAAGATATCCTGTGGAAATGAATGAAGTTGGAAAAACGTCAGAGGAATTATTATTGTTAGCGGTACAGCCCATTATAAATTTTATAAAAAAGAACCCAGAAAAAAATTGGGATATTGTTGTAAAGGATTTTGGGAGATACTCTACTGGACAATTTTTAAAGTATCATCCTTATCAGTATAATACTTACTTTTCGCCAGTAACAATTGAGATGATTGGTGTTTTATTAGATTTAGAAGGTTTTTTGGAACGGTCGTTTGTAGAGACTTTACGCTTTCTATACATTATGCAAGAGGAGAGCGGATTTTGTGAAATTGTGGGCGGGAATGATAGATTGCCAAAGTCATTTTTACCGCAATTAGAAGAGAATATTATATATAATCAAAAATTAATGAAGTTACATCAACACGATAATGGTGTGACAGCTTTCTATCGGAACGAGGAAACTTTTGAATATAGTAGTATTACAGGAGATTTAGTTATTGTTACCATTCCGTTTTCGACAATGCGTTTTGTAGAAGTAGATCCGTTTGATTCTATATCTCATGAAAAATGGAAAGCAATTCGTGAATTACATTATATGCCTGCGACGAAAATAGGAATTCAATTTAAAAGCCGATTTTGGGAAGAACAAGGACAATTAGGTGGCAGAATTATAACAGATTTGCCAATTCGTTATGCCTATTATCCAAGTTATGGAATTGGGGAGAAAGGACCGGCTATGATGTTAGGTAGCTATACATGGTCTTATGACGCGTTGTTATGGGATGGTTTATCAAAAGGGGATCGTATTTATTACGCATTACACAACTTAGCAACAATATTAGGTGGTCAAGTGTATGATGAGTTCATATCTGGAATTTCAAAAAGCTGGACATTGGATCCGTATGCGCTTGGAGGATTTGCACTTTTTCAAGCAGGTCAAGAATCTGAGCTGCAACCAGCGATTGTCAAACCAGAGGGGAGAATATTCTTCGCTGGAGATCATACAACGCTATATCACGGATGGATTCAAGGTGCGATTGAATCTGGAATTCGTGTAGCGGTGGAAGTGAATGAGTAAAAGGTTTTCAATTCAGAAAATTCTTTACTATATAACTTCAGATGGATATTATTATATATAAAAGAAATATAGGGAGTGTTTACAGTGAATCCGTTATTATTCGATTTTCCTTCTGAATTTTATACTGACAGACTTTTTATTCGAATGCCGAAACCAGGAGATGGTAAAGTTGTATATGATGCAATTCAGGCTTCAATACAAGAACTAAAACCTTGGATGGTGTTTGCACAAAAAGAGCAAACAGAGCAAGAAGTAGAAGAAAGTATTAGAAAATCACATATTCAATTTTTGCAACGTGAGGATTTAAGATTACTAGTATTTTCGAAAGAAACAGGTGAATTTATTGCTTCAGCCGGATTACATCGTATTAATTGGGATATACCTCAATTTGAAATCGGATATTGGATTGATACAAGGTTTAGCGGAAAAGGCTATATGGTAGAGGCTGCGAAAGGTATAACGGATTACGCTTTTTCTGAATTAAAAGCAAATCGTGTAGAAATTCGTTGTGATTCTTTCAATAAGAAGAGTAGAGCGATACCTGAGAAATTAGGTTTTAAGTTAGAAGGTACGTTAGAAAGTGCGAGTGTTGCGGTAGATGGAAACGGATTAAGAGATATGTGTGTATTTGCCATGACTAGAAATACATATGAAAAAGAAGAGCTGTAAGAAAACAGCTCTTCTTTTTATGCATTATGGTACAGGATGTCCATTAGAGCTTTCGAAAATTGTAAACCATTGTTGACGGTCTAAGTTAACTTTTGTAGCAAGAGCGGCAGTTTTTACGCGATCTAATTTACCAGAGCCAACGATTGGTATCATATTAGCTGGATGAGCAAGTAACCAAGCATACATAACCGTATCTATACTAGAAACACCTAGCTCAGTAGCAACTTTTTGCACAGTTTCACGTACACGTACGGCGCGTTCTGATTGACCAGTAAAGATCTCCCCACCAGCAAGAGGTGACCAAATCATTGGATTGATTCGTTTTTCTTGGCATAAATCAATTGTCCCTTTTTCAAAATGCTCAAGCTGCAATGCAGAAACTTCAATCTGGTTCGTAATAAGCGGGAAATCTAAGTACGAACTTAACATATTAAATTGTGAAGGTAAGAAGTTAGATACACCGAAGTGACGAACTTTCCCTTCTTGTTTTAATTGTGAAAATGCTTTTGCCACTTCATTTGGATCCATAAAAGGATCGGGACGATGAATAAGTAATACGTCAATATAATCTGTATGTAAATTTTTAAGTGATGCTTCTACACTTTGCATAATATGCTCTGCACTAGTATTGTAGTGAGCAACATATCGCTCTGGAAATTTCGGTGATGGGGGAGCGATTCCACACTTTGTAATAATTTGCATGTTTTCTCGTAAGGAAGGCTTTAATTGTAAAGCTTCGCCAAATAACCCTTCACACGTATATGCGCCGTAAATATCAGCGTGATCAAAAGTAGTGATTCCCATATCCATACAATCTTCAATGAAAGAAAGTAATTCTTGTTTCGTCATATTCCATTCTGCTAAACGCCAAAATCCTTGAATAATACGAGAAAATTCTAGCGTTTCAGCCATTTGAACTCGATCCATTATAAGTACCCCCTTGATGAATAATAATGTTTTGAAAAGGCTTTCTTACTACATGTTATTATATAGTTAATTAGGTGTACAGACAATAAATATGTTTTGCTATAAAAACGATTTTTTCTATCATGCCTTTCGAGAGGACTCCCATCTCTAAACGTAAATGAAGGTGGTGAGGTGAATCGAAAGGAATATTTTATTTTTGAGAAAAAAACGGAAACGTATGTTCTTTTTTGCTATAATATCCTTAACAAGGAGGTGAATAAAATGGCAAAAGAAAATCCATCAAACTATAAAACTCTTCAAATCTGGATAAAAAAAGGGCATCGTATGTATTCTTATTTTCAAGAATGTTGTCATAACGCTAAGAATATGTACAACACCACAAACTTTTATATACGCCAGGTGTACACTGGATTAACACAAGAAAAAGAGTTGCAGCCTTTGCAAAAAGAAGTTCTGGATAATATTCATAAAAATATTGGGAAGATGAATGACACACAACGTCTTGTCTATCGGAAGAAATTGGAAAAAGAGAAAGTAAAGCCTAAAGAAGAACAGAAAGAGATTACATGTAATTTGTTTTCAGAACCTAATTTTGAAAAACCTTATGTAGATTACAACTTTCTAGATGCACTATTTAAGGCTATGATTCAAAATGATTATCGAGCTTTGCCTACGCAATGTAGCCAGTCCATCATGAAAGGTTTGTTCCAAAATTGGAAATCTTTTTTTGCTAGTTTAAAAGACTATAAAAAGAATCCAAACAAATATGATGGAATGCCTAGGATTCCAAAGTATATTCGTTCTTCTGAAAAAGAGATTCTGTATACAAACCAAGATTGCATCATTAAAAACGGTAGATTTTTAAAATTTCCAAAGACGAAATTGCAATTAAATATTGGGAAACTAGGTTTCACTGAAGGTAAACTGAAACAAGTTCGTGTGATTCCAAAATACAATGAATATGTAGTGGAATTGGTAATTGATGTTCCTTCTGAACAACAAATGATTGAAGAGAATGCTCGTTATATGAGTATTGATTTAGGGATTGATAACCTTGCAACCATCGTAACAAACACAGGTATGAAACCTGTCCTTGTTAAGGGCAAACATGTCAAAAGCATAAATCAATATTACAACAAAATGAAGAGTCATTTTACAAGCATTCTTAGAAATGGAAAACAAACGAATGAAGGACCTTTTACTTCTAAAAGGATAGAAAAACTTCATCAAAAACGTTACTTGAAAATAAAAGACGTCTTCCATAAAGTTAGTCACCACATCGTAAAACTAGCTCAAGAAGAAGAAGTTTGTAAAATCGTTATTGGTCAAAACAAAAGTTGGAAACAAGAAACGAATATGGGAAAAAGAAATAACCAATCGTTTTGTCATATCCCGCATAATTTACTGATTCAAATGATTACATACAAAGCAAATGCTGTAGGCATTCAAGTTGTTGTAACTGAAGAATCATATACATCGAAAGCAAGTTTTCTGGATAACGACTTCATTCCAACGTATGGAGAAAATGACCAAAATACAACTTTTTCAGGAAAACGAATAAAGCGCGGTATATATCGTTCAGCAAATAAAACTTTAATTAATGCAGATGTAAATGCTGCGGCTAACATTTTACGAAAAGTAATCCCAAATGCATGGACAAATGGGATAGAGGGGTTAGGCGTGAAACAGCTCGCTAATGTGTTAACTCCCCTGACGTTAATCGTCCGTTAGGTCGAAACGTTAGAAACCCCCACTTCAAGCTTTGTTAAGTGGGGGAGTGTTCATATGCTATAATGTAGAAACATATAGCTATAAGGAGATGTACGAAATGATTCCAGTAACAATATTAACTGGTTTTCTTGGATCTGGGAAAACGACATTATTAAATCGTATTTTATCAGAAAATCACGGTAAGAAATTAGCGGTGATTGTAAATGAAATAGGGCAAATTGGCATTGATAATCAGTTGATTATGAATGTGGAAGAAGAAATTATGGAAATGACAAATGGCTGTTTATGCTGTACTGTACGTGAAGATTTACTCGTTGCTTTAAAACAGTTACTGGACGTAAAAGCGGAAGGGAAAATGGATTTTGATGGTTTAGTAATTGAAACGACTGGCCTTGCAAATCCAGGCCCGATTATTCAAACATTCTTTTTAGATCCAGTCATTCAATCTGCTTACCAAATTAACGGTGTTGTAACGGTAGTAGATAGTTATCATATACATAAACATTTTGAAAAAGGATTAGAAGCAAAAGAGCAAATTGCGTTTGCTGATGTCGTTTTAGTAAATAAATTAGATTTAATTGAAGAGAATGAGAAAGAAAATCTCTTGCATGAAATTCAAGGAATTAACCCGACTGCAAAGTTAATTGAGGCGACTAACTGTGAGGTAGATATACCATCTTTATTACAAATCCAAACGTTTAAAATGAAAGATACGTTGCAAATTTACCCTCATAAAGAACATAACCACTTAGAAGGTGTGAAATCATTTGTATTACGTGAAGAACGTCCGCTGGATTTACAAAAGCTTAATGAGTGGATGTCAGCTGTCGTTCAAGAGCTAGGGGAATATTTATATCGTTACAAAGGAATTTTATCGATAGATGGAGTAGATAAACGTATCGTTTTCCAAGGTGTACATACGTTATTTGCTGCTTCGTACGATAGAGAGTGGCAAGAGGGCGAAGAGCGAGTAAGTGAAGTAGTTTTTATCGGAAGAGATATTAATAAAGAGTGGTTCCAAGAACATTTCGAGGAGTGTGTGAAATAAGTCTGCGTAAATTGCAGGCTTATTTTTTATGAGCATTCTATTAGATTGCAAAACAGAATTAAATAAGGGAGAGAAACTAAAAATTGATAAATGTATAATAAAAAGCCTGTTTTCACAGGCTTATATTTTCGTCTATTAGTAACTCCATTACAACACCTACAACTGGACCTTCATCATCAATATCCCCATTTAAGCGGAAACCAAATGATTCATACAGTCCCATTGCAAGTTTGTTGTCTGGATGTAAACTTAAGTAAATTATTTTGCATTCAAATTTTTCTTGTAAGAATTGAATGAGTAAGCGAAGGAAACGTTTTGCGTATCCTTTTCCTTGATATTGTTGGTCAATCATAAAGCGATCGAGCCATACACTTTTATGTTTTACTGAATACCATCCATACATTGCGTATCCTACAAGTGTTTCTCCATCATATAAACCTACTGACGTTCCGTTTCCTTCATATAATGATTCTGCTAAAGAAAACGCGTTACTTTCAATAAATTGTTGCTGATCTTTTGCGACGTCTAAAGCAACTACTGAACGCCAATTTTTTGCTGTTACTTCACAAATGTGAAGATTCATAATTCCAACTCACCTTCTAAATTAATATAGCTTTAAAGCTAATATGGATAATTTTACTTGTTATTTTGGTCAAGTCAAGGATAAATACATAAAAAGGCAGCTGAATAACAAATTCAGCTGCCTAGAAAGTGTAATGGATTAGTTTGTTGCTTCTTTCAATGTGTTTACGTTTTCTTCCATTAAAGTAAAGTAATCTTTATTATTTTTTGCATCATCTTCAGAAATAGTAGCTAAGTGATTTAAGCGTAAAACTTTTGTACCAGTTTCTTTTTGAATTACGGATGCTACTTTTGGAGTAGAGAATGTTTCGAATAAAATATATTTTAGATTATGTTCTTTTACTGTTTTTGTAATGTCAGCAAGCTGCTTTTGAGATGGTTCATCAGAAGCTGAAATTCCAGCGATAGGAATTTGTTTTAGGCCGTATCGTTGTTCCCAGTAACCATAGGCAGCATGAGAAACTAAAATTTCTTTCGTTTTTGCGTTCGCTACAGCTGCCTTAAATCCATCGTCTAAATCAGTAAATTTAGTTTGAAGTGCTGCAAAGTTTTTTTCGAATTCTTGTTTATGTTCAGGTTGTAATTCTACAAGTGCATTTTTAATTTTTTCTGCCTGTTTCATTGCTAGAGTAGGATCTAACCAAACATGCGGGTCTTTATCGTGATGATGTTCATCTTCTTTATGGCCATCTCCATGATCATGATGCTCTTCTTCAGTAGAAGCACGAAGCTCAATACCTTTAGATGCATTTACAATTTTAACATTTTCTTTTTGTAATGTTTTTTCCATTTTTTCAGCAAATGGTTCTAATTCAGCGCCGTTATAAACAAATAAATCGGCTTTTGCAACTTGTACTGTTTGTTTTTGACTTGGTTCAAATGTATGTGAATCTGCACCAGGTGGGTAAATCGCTTCAACATTTACATAGTCGCCACCGATTTTCTTTGCGAAATCAGCAAGTGGGAAAATCGTTGTATAAACTGTTAGCTTTCCATCTTTCTTGGCATTACTTTCTTTTTTATTTGAGCAGCCAGCGAAAATTAAGGTAAAAATAAGTAAGAATGAAAATATAGTCAATCTTTTAGGCATGAAGTTCTCCTCTTTTCTTTTTACGGATATATTTTCCCCAATTATAGAAGAAAAATATCATTTTAATACAAAACGGAATAATTACGTTTTAGTTTGCGAACTTAGTATAATACATCTTTAATAAAGTTGCAATAAATAATAATCATTCCGATTTGTTTTTGTTATAAAGTTGTCAAATATAGGTGTATTATTTTTGCAAATGCATGCATATGTGACAACGCTGTTTTCATATATTGAAAAGGAGGTAAAGAGGGGGATGAGCGCTTGGGTTATTTAATGGAAGCTATTTTATTAATATTAGCGGTAGTATTGCCATTATCTTTCGTATTAATTTTTTTAAGAAGATTAATAAGTAATTTAGGGGACGCTACACATGCCCATCAACTTAAGAATTTGCACTACCCCCAAGTGTCAAAAAACGTTATTCTTTCTAAAAAGCTAGCTAGAAAGGATGACATTTTTTATGAATCTTTCAATTCAAGATGAATTACAACTATTTTCTGAAGAGCTGTATCGTCATTTAACCCCTTCTCTTTTGGAAGAACTCGCTAAAGAATTAGGTTTTGTAAAAAGAAAACGAAAGTTTTCAGGAAATGAATTAGCTACCATATGTATCTGGGTCAGTCAACGTACAGCGAGTGATTCTCTCGTTCGACTATGCAGTC
>NZ_JBPWAP010000034.1:0-58738 GCF_051776705.1 Bacillus cereus group sp. BceL291
AAGCTAGTAAGATCCCTGAAAGATGATCAGGTTGATAGGTTCGAGGTGGAAGCATGGTGACATGTGGAGCTGACGAATACTAATAGATCGAGGACTTAACCATATAATATGAAGCAATGTTATCTAGTTTTGAAAGAATATGCCTTCATAGTTTGGTGATGATGGCAGAGAGGTCACACCCGTTCCCATACCGAACACGGAAGTTAAGCTCTCTAGCGCCGATGGTAGTTGGGACCTTGTCCCTGTGAGAGTAGGACGTCGCCAAGCAACTAAACACGAGTCAAATGACTCGTGTTTTTTCGTGTTTTCTTTTATAATCCATAGTAATTAAAAAAATGTGCTTAAATAATTACTATTTTGATTAAATGCAGGGGAATGTGGCTAGGATAGTGAATAAGCAAAAGAGTTGCAAATTTTATTAATACGTATATAATTAAAGTCAAAGATAGTCAAAGTCAATAAAGGTGGCGGATAAATGAGAAATATATCTGATATCATTGAGCAATATCTAAAGCAAGTTATTGACTTAAGTAATAATAATGTGATTGAAATCAAAAGAAATGAGATTGCGGATCGATTCGAGTGCGTACCATCTCAAATCAATTATGTAATCAATACCCGTTTTACATTAGAAAGAGGATTTGTAGTAGAAAGTAAACGTGGTGGAGGAGGTTACATTCGCATTATAAAAGTCAAACTGCATGATGATATAGACATTATTGATCAAATGCTTCATATGATTGATCATAGCGTTGCACAAGGGAATGCAGAGAGTATGATTATACGTTTATTAGAAGAGGGAATCATAACAGGCCGTGAAGCAAAACTAATGTTAAGTGTACTAGATCGTTCTGTATTATCAATGGATATTCCTTCTCGAGATGAACTTAGGGCTCGAATATTATGCGCAATGTTAAGAACACTGAAATATAAATAAATACAGCTTTTGTAAAAGAATGATAATTAAGATAGGGCAGTTAAATATTGTAGAAGTTTTGAAAAAGAGCATGTACTTTTATCTAAATGGATTAAGGAAAGAGGACAATCTAGTAATGTATGAAAAGTATCATGAGGTAGATCGTTCCTGTTGTAAAGGTGGGGATATTGATGACTTGTCAAAACTGTAATATAAGACCAGCAACTTTACATTATACAAAAGTAATCAACGAGAAGAAGGCGGAAGTTCATCTTTGTGAGCAATGTGCAGAGCAAAGTGGCTATACGTCTTTCTTTCAATCATCACAGTCTAACTTTTCATTTCATGATGTATTTGCTGGTTTATTACACGGTGAATCAACAATGTTTGGAGAAGGAAAAAACGGGTTTTCAAATACAAATACAATAAGATGTCCAGGTTGTAAGATGACATACGAACATTTTACAAAGGTGGGACGCCTTGGTTGTGCTTCTTGTTACGATACATTTAAAGGACACTTAAACCCATTGTTAAAACGACTTCATGGTGGACATACAGAACATTGTGGAAAAATTCCGGAACGAATGGAAGGAAATATCCACTTAAAGAAAGAATTAGATGAACTAAAACTTATTCTGAAACAATATGTACAGAATGAGGAGTTTGAGAAAGCTGCTGAGGTAAGAGATGAAATTCGAGGGCTTGAAACTCAGCTTAGTGAGCATAGAGAGGGGGAGTAGTTCTATGTCACTGGACAAAATTATGAATGAAGCGATTAGTCCATGGATGAAGGGGGATGGCCCTGATTCTGATATTGTTTTAAGTAGTCGAATTCGTTTGGCTCGTAATTTTAAGCAATATCAATTTTCTACTATGCAAAACGAAGAGGAAGCTCAAAAGGTTCAAGAATTATTTAAAAAGAAATTTATAAATAAAGCGGTAGAGCCCTTTGGGAAGTTTGGACTATTAAAAATGAATGAATTAACGCCTCTTCAAAGGAGAGTTTTAGTCGAAAAGCATTTAATTAGTCCAAATCTAGCAGGGACTGAATATGGAGCATGTCTGTTATCAGAAAGCGAACACATTAGTGTGATGCTTAATGAGGAAGACCACATTAGGATTCAGTGCCTATTTCCAGGACTACAGTTATCAAAGGCGCTTCAAAGCGCCAATCAAATAGATAATTGGATTGAGAAAGAGGTTGAATATGCTTTTGATGAATCACTTGGATATATTACGAGTTGTCCTACTAACGTTGGTACAGGATTAAGAGCTTCTGTAATGATTCATTTACCAGGGCTGGTTTTAACAAAAAGAATTAGCCGTATTATACAAGTAATTCAAAAATTAGGTTTAGTAGTAAGAGGAATATACGGTGAAGGTAGCGAAGCGTTAGGTAATATATTTCAAGTATCAAATCAAATGACGCTAGGGAAATCCGAAGAAGATATTATTGCAGATTTAAAGAGTGTCATGCAGCAAATTATACAACAAGAAAAATTGGCCAGAGAATTAATTGTACAAAATTCGAGTATTGAGCTTGAAGATAAGGTTTATCGTTCTTACGGTATACTAGCAAATAGTCGTTTAATTCAATCTGCAGAAGCGGCAACTTGCTTATCGGATGTACGACTTGGTATTGATCTAGGATATATAAAAGGTATATCGAGAAATATTTTGACTGAGCTAATGGTTCTTACGCAACCAGGTATTTTACAACAATACGCAGGAGGACCTTTAGGACCAGAAGAAAGAGATTATCGAAGAGCAACCTTAATCCGTGAGCGATTACGTATTGAAAAAAACTAAGCGCAAGTAGGAGGCGATTTCTATGATGTTTGGAAGATTTACAGAAAGAGCACAGAAAGTATTAGCTTTATCTCAAGAGGAAGCAATTCGCATTGGGCATAATAATATTGGAACAGAACATATTTTACTTGGGCTTGTACGCGAAGGTGAAGGAATTGCAGCAAAAGCGTTAATTGCTCTTGGATTGAGCCCGGAGAAAGTGCAAAAAGAGGTAGAAGCGTTAATTGGACGTGGAACAGAAGCTTCTCAAACTGTACATTATACACCTCGTGCTAAAAAAGTTATTGAATTGTCTATGGATGAAGCGCGTAAGCTAGGACATTCTTACGTTGGAACAGAACATATTTTACTTGGCTTAATCCGTGAAGGTGAAGGTGTAGCGGCACGTGTTTTAAATAATTTAGGCGTCAGCCTTAACAAAGCAAGACAACAAGTGTTACAACTTCTTGGAAGTAACGAGGCAAGTTCAGGTCACCAAGGTGGTTCATCGACAAATGCCAATACACCGACACTAGACAGTTTAGCGCGCGACTTAACAGTTGTTGCACGTGAGAATCGTTTGGATCCTGTTATTGGACGTAGTAAAGAAATTCAACGTGTAATTGAAGTGTTAAGCCGTAGAACAAAAAACAATCCAGTGTTAATTGGAGAGCCTGGTGTAGGTAAAACAGCAATTGCTGAAGGGTTAGCACAGCAAATCGTAAATAATGAAGTTCCTGAAACGTTAAGAGATAAGCGTGTTATGACACTAGATATGGGAACAGTGGTAGCTGGGACGAAATATCGTGGTGAGTTTGAAGATCGTTTAAAGAAAGTAATGGATGAAATACGTCAAGCAGGGAATATTATTCTATTTATTGATGAACTTCATACATTAATCGGTGCAGGTGGAGCAGAAGGTGCAATCGATGCATCAAATATTTTAAAACCATCTTTAGCACGCGGAGAATTACAATGTATTGGTGCGACAACTTTAGATGAGTATCGTAAATATATTGAAAAGGATGCAGCTTTAGAGAGACGTTTCCAGCCAATTCATGTTGATGAGCCGAGTCTAGAAGAATCAACTCAAATCTTGAAAGGTTTACGCGATCGTTATGAGGCCCATCACCGTGTGTCTATTACAGATGATGCAATTGATGCAGCTGTGAAACTTTCCGATCGTTATATTACGGATCGTTTCTTACCAGATAAAGCAATTGATTTAATTGATGAAGCTGCTTCAAAGGTTCGCTTACGTTCTTATACAACACCACCAAACTTAAAAGAGCTTGAAGTGAATCTTGAGGAAATTCGAAAAGAAAAAGATGCGGCTGTACAAAGTCAAGAGTTTGAAAAGGCTGCTTCCTTACGTGATATGGAACAACGCTTACGTGAGAAATTGGAAGATACAAAGCGTCAGTGGAAAGAACAACAAGGAAAAGAAAATTCAGAGGTTACGGTAGAAGATATTGCAAATGTCGTTTCTACATGGACACGTATCCCTGTTTCTAAACTTGCACAAACAGAGACTGATAAATTATTAAACTTAGAATCCATTCTTCATGATCGTGTCATCGGCCAGGATGAAGCGGTAGTGGCTGTAGCGAAAGCTGTTCGTCGTGCAAGAGCAGGACTGAAAGATCCGAAACGTCCAATTGGTTCATTTATTTTCTTAGGACCAACAGGTGTAGGTAAAACAGAATTAGCAAGAGCATTGGCAGAATCTATGTTCGGTGATGAGGATGCAATGATTCGCATTGATATGTCTGAGTATATGGAGAAACATTCAACTTCTCGCTTAGTTGGTTCTCCTCCAGGATATGTTGGGTATGAAGAAGGCGGACAATTAACAGAGAAGGTTCGTCGTAAGCCGTATTCAGTTGTCCTATTAGATGAAGTAGAGAAGGCGCATCCTGATGTATTTAATATTTTACTACAGGTATTGGAAGATGGTCGTTTAACTGATTCTAAAGGACGTACAGTTGACTTCCGTAATACGATTGTTATTATGACGTCTAACGTTGGTGCTGAGGCGTTAAAACGTAACAAACATCTTGGATTTAACGTACAAGATGAAAGTCGTGATTATTCGGATATGAAAGGTAAAGTAATGGATGAGCTGAAAAAGGCATTTCGTCCAGAATTCTTAAACCGTATTGATGAAATTATCGTATTCCATATGCTTGAGAAAAAACATATTCAAGAAATTGTGACTCTTATGGTAAATCAGTTAGTGAATCGCTTAAAAGAACAAGAAATTGAATTGCAATTAACAGAAGGGGCGATTGCAGCTATTGCTGATAAAGGGTTTGATCGTGAATATGGTGCTCGTCCACTACGTAGAGC
The DNA here is from genome assembly GCF_051776705.1 of Bacillus cereus group sp. BceL291. Taxonomy (NCBI): domain Bacteria; kingdom Bacillati; phylum Bacillota; class Bacilli; order Caryophanales; family Bacillaceae; genus Bacillus; species Bacillus cereus group sp. BceL291. Next base: position 5,054 of record NZ_JBPWAP010000034.1, read on the forward strand.
AATTCAGAAGCATGTAGAAGATAGACTATCGGAAGAACTTTTAAAAGGTGCTATTGAGAAAGGACAAAAAGTTATCTTTGATGTAGAAGGGGAAACATTTGTCATTCATAGTGCTGAAAAGGTAAAATAAGTATAGACAAACTAAGAGGGCTACGAGATAGCCCTCTTTCTTGTACGAGAAGGTCAAATGTTTATAGATGAAAGCGAAGTGAAATATAAAAAGATATGGCTAAAAAGAAAACAAAATTCACATGTCAAGAGTGTGGTTATCAATCACCAAAATATATGGGTAAATGTCCAGGGTGTGGTCAATGGAATTCGCTTGTTGAAGAGATGGAACCCGTTGTATCATCCAGACGCCTAAATTATGCAAATGCAATTCAAACAGAAGTAACAAAACCAAGACGTCTTACAGAAGTAGAAACAAAGTCTGAGGCACGTATTGAAACAAAATTTCAGGAGTTTAACCGTGTACTAGGTGGCGGAATTGTAGATGGATCTTTAGTACTTATTGGTGGGGACCCTGGGATTGGAAAATCAACGTTATTATTACAGATTTCCTCGCAATTAGCAGATGCTTCATATGATGTATTGTATATATCAGGTGAGGAGTCAGCAAAGCAGATTAAACTTCGTGCAGATCGTTTACATGTAAATGGTAGTAATCTATTTGTTGTATCAGAGACAGATTTACAGCGTATTGCAGCACATATTGAAGAGATGAATCCTGCTTTTGTTGTTATTGATTCTATTCAAACGATACATTTACCTGAGGTGACATCAGCTCCTGGTAGCGTGGCGCAAGTACGTGAATGTACAGCAGAATTAATGAAACTTGCAAAAACAAAGGGAATCCCAATTTTCATCGTAGGACATGTGACAAAAGAAGGTGCAATTGCGGGGCCGCGTATGTTAGAACATATGGTCGATGCAGTTCTTTACTTTGAAGGAGATCGACACCATACATATCGTATTTTACGAGCTGTAAAGAATCGTTTTGGTTCTACGAATGAAATGGGTATCTTTGAAATGAAAGAACTTGGCCTTGCAGAAGTCTTAAATCCTTCTGAAATTTTCCTTGAGGAAAGACCAGTTGGAGTTGCAGGTTCAACAGTAGTTGCCTCAATGGAAGGAACAAGACCAGTTTTAGTAGAAATACAGGCATTAATTTCCCCTACTAGTTTTGGAAATCCTCGAAGAATGGCGACAGGAATTGATCATAATCGTGTCTCGCTTATTATGGCGGTACTAGAGAAAAGAACAGGTTTACTATTACAAAATCAAGATGCGTATTTAAAAGTAGCTGGTGGTTTGAAATTAGATGAACCGGCAATTGATTTAGCTGTTGCCTTAAGTATAGCTTCAAGTTTTAGAGATAAATCTACGGCACCAACTGATGCGGTAATAGGAGAAGTTGGATTAACTGGAGAAATAAGAAGAGTATCAAGAATCGAACAACGTGTACAAGAAGCAGCTAAATTAGGATTTCAACGTGCTATCATTCCTAGAAAAAATTTAGGGGGGTGGACAATTCCAGAGGGGATTGAGGTTGTAGGTGTTTCTAATTTAGGAGAAGCGCTTCGTTTGACATTAGGAGGCTAGGCTATGGAAGAAAATAAGCAACGTGTCAAAAGTATAATTAATATTTTACAGCTCGTGGCCCCGGGAACACCACTGCGCGAAGGGATAGATAATGTACTTCGTGCACAAACAGGGGGACTAATTGTTCTTGGGTATAATGAGCAGATTAAAAGCATTGTTGATGGTGGTTTTCATATTAATTGCGCATTCTCTCCTGCTAGTTTATATGAATTAGCAAAAATGGATGGAGCACTTATTTTAAATGAAACTGGAAGTAAAATTTTAATTGCAAACGCACAGTTAGTTCCGGATTCATCTATTGATTCTATTGAAACAGGTATGCGTCACCGAACAGCAGAGCGTGTAGCAAAGCAGACGGGCAGCCTTGTTGTGGCCATTTCACAAAGACGTAATGTAATTACGCTATATCAAGGGAACTTACGTTATACACTAAAAGATATAGGTGTCATTTTAACGAAGGCAAATCAAGCAATTCAAACGCTAGAAAAATATAAGGCTGTATGGAATGACGGCATTACGAATTTGGGTATTCTAGAATTTGAAGAGGTCGTTACAATGTCCGAGGTGGTTCACGTTTTACATAGTGTTGAAATGGTGCTGCGTATAAAAAATGAAATATTGAGCTATATTCATGAGCTAGGAACAGAAGGTAGGTTAATTCGTTTACAGCTTACAGAATTACTAGCTGATTTAGAGGCAGAGGCAGCATTGTTAATTAAAGATTATCACCAGGAGAAAACACAAGACCATCATCAAATCTTGAAAAAGTTACAAGATCTTGCAAATACACAACTTTTAGAGGATAGTGATTTAGTTAAATTACTTGGGTATCCAGGACAAACAAGTTTAGAAGAAAGTGTGACACCTAGAGGGTACCGAATCACAAGCAAGATTTCTCGTGTTCCGCCACTTATTATCGAGAATTTAATTAATCGATTTAAAACATTGCAAGGTGTTTGCCGAGCAACTATTAATGAATTGGATGATGTGGAAGGAATTGGAGAAGTGAGAGCGAAGAAAATACGAGAAGGTCTAAAAAGAATTCAAGAGCATCTCTATATGAGTAGACACAATTAAGAATATTACATTGATTCTATAATATAACGACACTAGAACATTTTTGGTATATGATATGATATATTGGTAAATAAAACTATTTACAAAAAAACACGTCCGCTTTTGCATTCGGCGTTTTGATTAGCGAAACAATGGTTAATAATGAGTAGGAGGTGGTTGGATGTTAAAACGGATTGTACAGCTCTTCTTTTTAGTGATCGGGGGAGCGTTAGGGATTTACTTAATCCCAAAAATTATTAATGTATTAGATATCGGTGCGGTTCCTTTGTTGGAAGGATCGTATGTTCGTGCAATTATTGGTGCAATTATTTTATTTTTAACAACATTTTGGCTTGTAGATTATATTGTTCAACTTATTAAGCATATTGAAGAGGCTCTTGTAAAGGCGCCTGTAGCAGATGTTTTATTTGGTACATTAGGATTAATCTCTGGTCTTATTGTTGCATATTTAATTTTGATACCAATTCGTGAATTTACAATTCCAGTTATTAGTACGGTGTTGCAAGTGTTCTTCACCCTTTTACTTGGATATTTAGGATTCCAAGTAGGATTTAAAAAGAGGAATGAATTGCTAGGATTATTTACATTACCCCAACGCGGAGGTAAGAAGAAAAACAATAGTGAGAATGAAGAGGTAGAGGTCGAAGCAGAAAAATCTACGACTCATTGGAAAATTCTCGATACGAGTGTAATTATTGACGGACGTATTGCAGATATTTGCCAAACAAAGTTTTTAGAAGGAACAATTGTCATTCCGCAATTCGTATTAGAAGAGCTTCAGCATATTGCCGATTCTTCAGATGCTTTAAAGCGTAATCGTGGCCGCAGAGGGCTAGACATTTTAAATCGTATTCAAAAGGAGATGCCAATTCCGGTAGAAATTTATGAAGGCGATTTCGATGATATCCAAGAAGTAGATAGCAAGCTTGTAAAGTTGGCAAAAATCACTGGTGGAACTGTAGTAACAAACGATTTCAATTTAAACAAAGTTTCTGAATTACAAGGGGTTACGGTGTTAAACATTAATGATTTAGCTAATGCGATTAAACCAGTCGTACTCCCTGGTGAAGAATTAAGTGTTTATGTTGTGAAAGATGGTAAAGAACAAAATCAAGGTGTTGCATACTTAGATGATGGTACGATGATTGTAGTAGAAGATGGTAGAGAGTATGTGGGTTCACAACTTGACGTACTTGTTACTAGCGTATTACAAACATCGGCTGGTCGTATGATTTTTGCAAAACGTAAATTGCTAGAAAAAGCATTATAAGTAGAGGATTATTAATATGTATACATTAATTATTCCGGCAGCGGGCCAAGGAAAACGAATGGGTGCTGGTAAAAATAAGTTATTTTTACTTATAGATGAAGTACCAATTATTGTGCACACATTGCGTGCTTTTGAAAAAGATAAAGCGTGCAAAAGTATTATTATGGCAATTAACGAAGAAGAACGCCCGTATTTTGAAGAGTTAATGCAGAAGTACCAGATTGAAAAGCACGTACAATTTATTCAGGGTGGAGCCGAAAGACAAGATAGCGTATATAACGCACTTCAGTATGCGAGTGGTGTCGAATATGTTCTTGTGCATGACGGGGCGCGCCCGTTCGTAACGAATAAAGTGATTCGCGATGTATTAATTGCAGCAGAAAAATATGGAGCTTCCATTTGTGCAGTGCCAGTAAAAGATACTGTTAAGAAAGTAGAGCAGGGTGTTGTTGTAGAAACGGTAGAGCGATCTCAACTTAACGCTGTACAAACACCACAAGGATTCTCTGTTTCTCTTTTGCTAGAAGCTCATAGAAGCGCAAAGCAAAGTTGTTTTCTTGGCACAGATGATGCAAGTCTCGTAGAACGTGTTGGGAAGCAAGTAGGTGTAGTAGAGGGGAGTTACTATAATATTAAAGTGACGACTCCGGAAGATCTATTAATTGCTGAAAGTTTCCTTCGTGTTCAGAAGAAATAACGTTGATGATGTGTTAATAAAGAAAAGCTCGGCAACAGCCGGGCTTTTCTTTATAAGGATAGCGATATAATATAGAGTCATAAAGCTCAGTAGTTTAGCTTAAGGAGGAAGTAAGGATGTTTCGAATTGGACAAGGTTTTGATGTACATGAATTTGCGGAAGGGCGTCCGTTGATTATCGGTGGAATTACAATTCCACACGAGAAAGGATTAATTGGTCATTCAGATGCAGATGTATTGTTACATACGATTGCTGATGCATGTTTAGGTGCGATTGCAGCAGGAGATATCGGAAAGCATTTTCCTGATACAGACCCAGCTTTTAAAGATGCAGATTCAGCTGTATTGTTACAAAAAGTTTGGGAATTTGTGCGTGAACAAGGTTACGAGTTAGGAAATTTAGATTGTACAATTATTGCTCAAAAACCAAAAATGGCACCACATATTGAGAGCATGCGTAAGCGCATTAGTGAACTGTTAGAAACGTCTATCGATAACATTAATGTAAAGGCAACAACAACAGAAAAATTAGGATTTACAGGTAGAGAAGAAGGGATTGCTTCTCAAGCGGTTGTTTTATTACAGAAAAAATAATGGTTTTTAATTCGTAAGATGGATAATCACATTTTTTTGGTGTACAATTATAGAATGTGTTGACATTAAGAATGGAAGGTGTACCAATTATGGAAAAGCAAGTGAGAGTGCGCTACGCGCCAAGTCCAACAGGACACTTACATATCGGAAATGCGCGTACGGCATTATTTAATTATTTATTTGCTCGTCATTTAGATGGCAAATTTATTATTCGTATTGAAGATACTGATGTAAAACGTAACGTGGCTGGTGGAGAAGAAAGCCAATTAAAATACTTGAAATGGCTCGGTATGGACTGGGATGAAGGTGTTGATGTTGGTGGTGAATTTGGACCATATCGCCAAACAGAGCGTTTAGATATTTATAAAAAATTATATGAAGATTTATTAGAGCGTGGTCTAGCTTATAAATGTTATATGACAGAAGAAGAGCTAGAAGCAGAGCGTGAAGGACAAATCGCTCGCGGTGAAACACCTCGTTACGCAGGTAACCACCGTGAATTAACTGAAGAACAAGTGAAAGAATTTGAAGCTGAGGGACGTATTCCAAGTATTCGTTTCCGTGTACCAGCTGATCGTGACTACACATTCAAAGATATTGTAAAAGATGAAGTTGCGTTCCATTCAAATGATTTCGGTGATTTTGTTATTGTGAAAAAAGATGGAATTCCAACTTATAACTTTGCAGTAGCAGTAGATGATCATCTAATGGAAATTACACATGTACTTCGTGGTGATGATCATATTTCAAATACACCGAAACAAATGATGATTTATGAAGCTTTCGGCTGGGATATTCCACAATTCGGTCATATGACTCTAATTGTTAATGAAAGTCGTAAAAAGTTAAGTAAGCGTGATGAATCTATTATTCAATTTATTGAGCAATATAAAGAGCTTGGGTATCTTCCAGAAGCAATCTTTAACTTTATTGCACTACTAGGTTGGTCTCCGGTAGGAGAAGAAGAAATCTTCTCTAAAGATGAGTTTATCAAAATGTTCGATGCAGCTCGTTTATCAAAATCACCTGCATTATTTGATTCTCAAAAACTAAAATGGATGAACAACCAGTATATGAAAAAGCAAGATTTAGATACGGTTGTAGAGTTAAGCTTACCGCATTTAGTGAAAGCTGGACGTGTGGGAGAAACTTTAAGCGAACAAGACCAAGCTTGGATTCGTGATGTAATTGCTTTATACCATGAACAAATGAGTTTTGGAGCTGAAATTGTAGAGCTTTCTGAAATGTTCTTTAAAGATCATGTTGATTATGAAGAAGAAGGACAAGAAGTATTAAATGGTGAACAAGTACCTGAAGTACTTCGTGCATTTGCTGGTCAAATAGAAGCTCTAGAAGCAATGGAGCCAGCAGCAATTAAGGCAGCGATTAAAGCAGTTCAAAAGGAAACAGGACATAAAGGTAAAAATTTATTTATGCCAATCCGTGTTGCAACTACAGGACAAACGCATGGTCCAGAGCTTCCGAATGCTATTGCACTTCTTGGAAAAGAAAAAGTTTTAAATCGTCTTCAAAAAGTAATTGGTTAACATTTTCTAGGTTTAGAAATATAATAAGTATACCTAAAACCTAATAAGGAAAAGCGACGAGAAGGAGAAGTAGAAAATCAGGCTTTTTACAGAGAGAACCACCTTTAGGCTGGGAGTGGTTTATAAGCGGATTTTTGAAATGCCCCTTCGAGTCTTCTGCTGAACAGCGAATTGCTTCGTGGGATGTCTTAGGCCGCAAAGTAAGCAGAAGCGGTGTACACCGTTATCATGGATGAGTTTGAGGCTTTTTTAAGCCTAAACAGAGTGGAACCGCGCTTAAAAGGCGTCTCTGTCAATATGACAGAGACGCCTTTTTTTTTATACCGTGTAAATAGGTATGAATATAGAATTTATCTCCTTATATAAAGAATTAGGGGAGAAGTGATGAGTTAGGGGAGTTAGTTCGTTCGACAAAAAAGCAGCCCATAAAGGGGAGGGAACACCGATGTTTAAGAGGCTTCGGGAAGATATTGAAGTCGTTTTTGAACAGGATCCAGCGGCAAGAGGTTATTTCGAAGTCATTTTAACTTACTCTGGATTACATGCAGTTTGGGCCCATCGAATTGCACATGCTTTTTATAAAAGAAATTTTTTCTTTCTTGCACGTTTTGTTTCACAAGTGAGCCGCTTTTTTACTGGCATTGAGATCCATCCAGGAGCAACTATTGGTCGACGCTTTTTTATAGATCATGGAATGGGAGTTGTAATTGGAGAAACTTGTGAAATTGGTGATAATGTAACGATTTATCAAGGGGTTACATTAGGTGGTACAGGAAAAGAAAAAGGGAAGAGGCACCCAACAATTCAGGATAATGTATTAATTGCGACGGGTGCTAAAGTTCTTGGGTCTATTACTGTGGGAGAGAATTCTAAAATCGGAGCAGGGTCTGTCGTATTAAAAGAAGTTCCTGCACATTCTACAGTTGTAGGTATACCTGGCCGTGTCGTTATTCAAAATGGAGTAAAGATTGGTCAAGAATTAAATCACTCTGACCTTCCAGATCCGATTTTTGATAAATTAAAGGCTATGGAAGTAGAACTTGATAAATTGAAGAAACAATTGGAATTAAAGGTAGAAAGGAAGGATAAAAATGACTATTCACATTTATAATACGTTAACACGTCAAAAAGAAGAGTTTGTTCCATTAGAAGAAAATAAGGTAAAGATGTATGTATGCGGACCTACAGTTTATAACTACATTCATATTGGGAATGCAAGACCTCCTATGGTATTCGATACAGTGCGTCGTTATTTAGAATACAAAGGATACGATGTGCAATATGTATCTAACTTTACGGACGTAGATGATAAATTAATTAAAGCGGCAAATGAATTAGGTGAAGATGTACCAACGATTGCTGATCGTTTTGTTGAAGCGTACTTTGAAGATGTAACAGCACTAGGTTGCAAACACGCAACAGTTCATCCTCGTGTAACAGAAAATATGGATATCATTATTGAATTTATTCAAGAACTTGTGAATAAAGGGTATGCATATGAATCAGAGGGTGATGTGTACTTTAAGACGAAGGAATTCGAAGGTTACGGTAAATTATCACATCAACCAATCGCAGATTTACGTCACGGTGCTCGTATTGAGGTAGGGGAAAAGAAACAAGACCCTCTTGATTTTGCTTTATGGAAAGCTGCGAAAGAAGGAGAAATCTTCTGGGAAAGCCCTTGGGGGCAAGGACGTCCAGGATGGCATATTGAATGCTCAGCAATGGCGCGTAAGTATTTAGGGGATACAATTGACATTCATGCTGGTGGGCAAGACTTGGCGTTCCCGCATCATGAAAATGAAATTGCGCAGTCAGAGGCATTGACTGGAAAAACGTTTGCACGTTACTGGATGCATAATGGATATATTAATATTAACAATGAGAAGATGTCTAAATCGCTGGGTAACTTTATTTTAGTTCACGATATTATTAAGCAATACGACCCGCAGTTAATTAGATTCTTTATGTTATCAGTACACTATCGTCACCCGATTAACTTTAGTGAAGAGTTATTACAAAGTACGAATAATGGACTGGAAAGAATTAAAACAGCTTATGGAAACTTAAAGCATCGTATGGAGAGTAGTACGGATTTAACGGACCATAATGAGAAATGGTTAGCTGAAATAGAGAAATTCCAGACTGCATTTGAAGAGGCAATGAATGATGACTTTAACACTGCAAATGCAATTACCGAATTATACAACGTAGCAAATCATGCAAATCAATATTTACTTGAAGAGCATACATCTAAAGTTGTGATTGAAGCATACGTAAAACAACTGGAAACGTTATTTGATATTTTAGGATTAGAATTATCAAAAGAAGAATTACTGGATGAAGAAATTGAAGAGCTTATCCAAAAGCGCATTGAAGCTCGTAAAAATCGCGATTTCGCATTGTCTGATCAAATTCGTGACGATTTAAAAGAACGTAATATTATTTTAGAAGATACCGCTCAAGGTACAAGATGGAAAAGAGGATAAGGATGATTGATGCAAAGCAATTAAACAGCTTGGCGTTAGCGTATATGGGTGATGCGGTATATGAACAATATATCCGCTATCACCTCCTTCAAAAAGGAAAAGTTCGCCCTAATCAATTACATCGCTTAGGGACGAGCTTTGTTTCAGCAAAAGCACAGGCGAAAGTTGTTTATCATTTATTAGAGACGGCATTTTTGACAGAGGAAGAAGAGGCGGTATTAAGAAGAGGGCGTAATGCAAATTCAGGTACAGTTCCGAAAAATACGGATGTACAAACATATCGACATAGTACAGCCTTTGAAGCACTAATTGGTTATCATCATTTATTAAATAATCGTGAAAGATTAGACGAAATTGTATATAAGGCAATTGCAGTTTTAGAAGAAAAGGAAGGGGGCACATCATCATGACTAGTGAATATATTATCGGACGTAACCCTGTAATTGAAGCGTTAAGATCAGGGAGAGATATTAATAAAATTTGGATCGCAGAAGGTGCTGCCAAAGGACAAGTACAAATTGTACTAGCGTTAGCGAAAGAAAATAAGATTATTTTACAACATGCACCAAAGAAAAAGTTAGATCAATTAGTTGAGGGTAATCATCAAGGTGTAATTGCTCAAGTAGCTGCATATCAGTATGCAGAGTTAGAAGATTTATTCAAAGTGGCAGAAAAACGTAATGAAGATCCGTTCTTCTTGATTTTAGATGAGATTGAAGATCCGCATAATCTAGGTTCTATTATGCGTACTGCTGATGCAACAGGAGCTCATGGAATTATTATTCCGAAGAGAAGAGCTGTGGGACTTACCGCATCAGTTGCGAAAGCATCAACAGGAGCGATTGAATACATTCCTGTTGCGCGCGTAACAAACTTATCTCGTACAATTGATGAATTAAAAGAGCGTGGACTTTGGATTGCTGGTACAGATGCCAAAGGGAAAACGGATTACCGTAATTTAGATGGTACAATGCCGATTGGATTAGTAATTGGTAGTGAAGGAAAAGGTATGAGTCGTATTATTGGTGAAAAGTGTGATTTCTTAATCACTCTACCGATGGTTGGTAAAGTTACATCCTTAAATGCTTCAGTAGCCGCAAGTTTGTTAATGTATGAGGTATATCGTAAACGTCACGAAATTGGTAAATAAAAAATGAACGATATTTTAATCGTTGACGGCTACAACATTATCGGAGCTTGGGGAGATTTGAAGAAACTGCGGGATGTAGATTTACAATCATCAAGAGATGCGCTTATTGATAAGATGGCGGATTATCAAGGTTATACAGGCACAAAAGTGATGATAGTCTTTGATGCCTATACAGTCCATGGTATTGAAAAAAAGATGAAACAATCTCGTGTAGAAGTAATATTCACACGAAAGAATCAAACTGCAGACGAAAAGATAGAGCAACTTGCGATAGAGCTTAGAAATATAAATACACAAATATATGTTGCGACTTCTGATTATACAGAACAATGGGTTATATTTGGGCAAGGTGCCCTTCGAAAATCTGCGCGTGAATTAGAGTTGGAAGTACAAGCGATGGAACAACAAGTAAGAAGGCGTACAAAAGACACGAAAGAACAGCAGCCCGCCATGCGAAAGATATTTAGTAAGGATATTACAGAAAAATTAGAAAAATTAAGAAGAGGAGAGCGTTGAAGCATTGACGCTCTTTATCTTTTTACTGTATAATATTGCTAAATAAATAGCGGTCGGAGGGATCAAGGTGGAAGCAGGCTTCGTAAGTATAGGCGACGTTACATTTCGTGATTTAGAGGATGAGGCAATCGTTGAGTTAGTTCGAAAAGGTAATACTGACGCTCTAGAATATTTAATTCACAAGTATAAGAACTTTGTTCGTGCGAAATCAAGATCTTACTTTTTAGTGGGTGCCGATCGAGAAGACATTGTTCAAGAAGGTATGATAGGGTTGTTTAAAGCAATTCGTGATTATAAAGAGGACAAGCTGTCTTCATTCAAAGCATTTGCTGAACTATGTATCACTCGACAAATTATTACCGCTATTAAAACGGCAACAAGACAAAAACATATTCCTTTAAATTCGTATGTGTCTTTAGATAAGCCGATTTACGATGAGGAATCTGATCGAACGTTATTGGATGTTATTTCTGAAGCGAAGGTGACTGATCCTGAAGAGATGATCATTAGCCAGGAAGAATATACAGACATAGAATCAAAAATATCTGAATTATTAAGCGATTTAGAAAGGAAAGTGCTTTCTTTATATTTAGATGGTCGTTCTTATCAAGAGATTTCAGAACAGTTAAACAGGCATGTGAAATCTATTGATAACGCTTTACAAAGAGTAAAGAGGAAATTGGAACGATATATGGAAATGAGAGAAAGTACAACTTTAAATTCATAAGAAGTAACAAGTGCTGCAGGTGTAAAATAAATCACCTGTTTTCTTTTGTAGAAAGTACAAAATGCATGTCATTGACATTGTCTTTTATTGTATGATACATTTTTAGGGACATAATGTTACAAGGTTGGTGTAACTAATGAGGAAAAAAGTTGTACTCTCATGTGAAGAGTGTAAAAATCGAAACTACTCTACTATGAAAGATACGAGCTCAATAGAGCGACTTGAAATAAAAAAGTTTTGTAAAACATGCAATCAGCATACAGTTCACAAGGAAACAAAATAAATAATTGAAATAATACACTGGAGGTCCCGCAGATGCGTTTAACGAACTTTTTCGGCGATGTAGGTCGCGAAATGAAAAAAGTAAGTTGGCCTAAAAAAGATGAATTACTCCGCTCAACAGCGACTGTTGTTGCTACAGTTGTGTTCTTTGCGATTTTCTTCGCAGTAGTTGATATGGGCATTTCTTCTTTAATTCGGTTAATTCTTGGTTAATTCTTGAATAAGAAGCACTTATCCATGATATAATGTTATTTATAAGAACTGTGTAAAAGCCCGGTGAACGGGTTTTTTCATTTGCGCAAAAAAATGTACGTCAGGGAGGGAAGGACGCTCGTCCTAAATGAATGGAAAAAAGTTGGTATGTTGTCCATACTTATTCTGGATATGAAAATAAAGTAAAAGCAAACCTAGAGAAACGTGTAGAATCAATGGGTATGCAAGATAAAATTTTCCGTGTTGTTGTCCCGGAAGAAGTAGAAGTAGAAATGAAAAACGGAAAAGAAAAATTAATGAAAAGAAAAGTGTTCCCAGGTTATGTATTAGTAGAATTAATCATGACTGATGACTCTTGGTATGTTGTACGTAACACGCCGGGTGTAACTGGGTTCGTTGGTTCTTCTGGTTCTGGATCTAAACCATCACCTCTATTAGAAGAGGAAGTTGTTACCATTATGAAACATATGGGAATGGACAACGAAGTGGTTGATTTCGACTTTGAACTTCATGAGACAGTACGTGTAAATGAGGGGCCATTCGCAGATTATACAGGTGCTATTGAAGAAATTGATGTGGAGAAGAAAAAGGTTAGCGTGCTTGTGGATATGTTTGGTCGCGAGACTCCAGTTGAACTTGACTTCCATCAAATTGAAAAATTATAAAATGAAACTTGAAATGAATTGTAAAAAGTGATAATATCTTTTAAGTCAGTACGTCTTCGTTATCGGAGACGTTTTTTGAAAGATTTTATCCTTACAGATAAAATATGACGTGGGAGGGCAAATCACTGTCCAATTGACCACATCACGGACTTAAGGAGGTGTGTCTCGTGGCTAAAAAGGTAATTAAAATGGTAAAGCTTCAAATTCCTGCAGGTAAAGCTAACCCAGCTCCACCAGTTGGTCCAGCATTAGGACAAGCAGGTGTTAACATCATGGGCTTCTGCAAAGAGTTTAACGCTCGTACAGCAGATCAAGCTGGTCTTATCATCCCTGTTGAAATTACGGTATTTGAGGACCGTTCATTCACTTTCATTACTAAAACTCCTCCTGCTGCTGTTCTTCTTAAGAAAGTAGCTGGTATTGAGTCTGGTTCTGGTGAACCAAACCGTAATAAAGTGGCAACTGTTAAGCGTGATAAAGTACGCGAAATCGCTGAAACTAAAATGCCTGACCTAAACGCTGCTAGCGTAGAAGCTGCAATGCGTATGGTTGAAGGTACTGCACGCAGTATGGGCATCGTTATCGAAGACTAATTCGATTTGTTTTTAAAAAAGGTTGCGGGTCTGGAATTCCAATTCGCAACCTTTATTATCGTAAATGATTATCGTTTTTAAATAAATGGATGGCGCTCATCCTCAGGTTATACCTGAAAACAGGCGTAAACGTGGGAGGTTATTCCGCTAAAACCACATTCGAGGAGGAAATAAAAATGGCTAAAAGAGGTAAAAAGTACGTAGAAGCTGCAAAGCTTGTTGATCGTGCAGCTGCTTACTCTGCAACAGAAGCAGTAGAATTAGTAAAGAAAACAAACACAGCTAAATTTGATGCAACTGTAGAAGCTGCATTCCGTTTAGGTGTTGACCCTAAGAAAGCTGACCAACAAATCCGTGGTGCAGTTGTTCTTCCACACGGTACTGGTAAAGTACAACGTGTATTAGTATTTGCTAAAGGTGAAAAAGCTAAAGAAGCTGAAGCTGCTGGAGCTGACTTCGTAGGCGATACTGATTACATCGGTAAAATCCAACAAGGTTGGTTCGATTTCGATGTAGTAGTAGCAACTCCTGACATGATGGGTGAAGTTGGTAAACTTGGTCGCGTATTAGGACCTAAAGGTTTAATGCCAAACCCTAAAACTGGAACAGTTACTTTCGATGTAACTAAAGCTGTTAACGAAATCAAAGCTGGTAAAGTTGAATACCGCGTTGATAAAGCTGGTAACATCCACGTTCCAATCGGTAAAGTATCTTTCGAAGATGCTAAATTAGTAGAAAACTTCAAAACAATTGCTGACACTTTACAAAAAGTTAAGCCAGCTGCTGCAAAAGGTACTTACATGAAGAACGTAACAGTTGCTTCTACAATGGGACCTGGCGTACGTGTAGACGTTTCTACATTAGCGTAAATTTTGGAAGTTGACTTCATAAAGAAGTTTTAATATAATCATTTATGTTGTGAATTTAATTAGTGTACCGTAGACAGTAGGTGTCAATAGACTTAATTTCCTACCTAGGTGTTAATATACGAAGCGGAATCTTTTTTCTGTGACTATATGCCTCCATGTCTACAAGTTGGGCATGGAGGTTTTTAGTGCACTTTCGGTACATCTTCTATATAATCTACAGGAGGTGTAATAACATGAGCAAAGTAATCGAAACTAAACAACAAGTTGTAACTGAAATCGCGGACAAACTTCGCGCTAGTAAATCTACAATCGTTGTTGACTACCGTGGTTTAACAGTTTCTGAAGCAACAGAATTACGTAAGCAATTACGTGAAGCTGGCGTTGAGTTCAAAGTTTACAAAAACTCTCTAACTCGTCGTGCTGCAGAATCTGCTGAAATGGCTGAGTTAAATGAATTCTTAACAGGACCAAACGCAATCGCGTTCAGTAACGAGGATGTAGTTGCTCCTGCGAAAGTATTAAACGACTTCGCTAAAGATCATGAAGCTTTAGAAATTAAAGCGGGCGTAATCGAAGGTAAACTTGTAACACTTGATGAGGTTAAAGCAATCGCTACTCTTCCATCACGTGAAGGCTTACTTTCTATGCTTCTTAGCGTTCTTCAAGCTCCAATCCGTAACCTTGCACTTGCTACTAAAGCAGTTGCAGACCAAAAGGAAGAGCAAGGCGCTTAATTTTTTAAAAGATAATTACGTATTATCGATAAAACAATACAAACCTATTTAAGGGAGGATATTTACAATGACTAAAGAACAAATCATTGAAGCAGTTAAATCTATGACTGTATTAGAACTTAACGACTTAGTAAAAGCTATCGAGGAAGAATTCGGCGTAACTGCTGCTGCTCCTGTAGCTGTTGCTGGTGGCGCTGGAGAAGCTGCTGCTGAGAAAACTGAATTTGATGTGGAACTAACTAGCGCTGGTGCACAAAAAATCAAAGTTATCAAAGTTGTTCGTGAAATCACTGGTCTTGGCTTAAAAGAAGCTAAAGAATTAGTTGACAACACTCCAAAAGTAATCAAAGAAGCTGCTGCTAAAGAAGAAGCTGAAGAAATCAAAGCTAAACTTGAAGAAGTTGGCGCTGCTGTAGAAGTTAAGTAATTAACTTTTGATGCTTTAAAAAAAGCTCGCTCTCATGCGAGCTTTTTTTTTAACTGTAAAGAAAAGAGGTGGCCATATGGCAGACCATTATTTTTCTAACGACCCTTCTAGTAAAAGTGATCGTAAGCGATGGGAGTTTGCCCTTCGTGGATCTCGATTCACTTTCTTATCTGACCATGGGGTGTTCTCGAAAAACGAAGTGGACTTTGGTTCCCGTCTTTTAATTGAAGCGTTTCAAATGCCAGATATTAAAGGTGATATATTAGACGTAGGTTGCGGATACGGTCCTATTGGTTTGTCGTTAGCGAAAGAGTTTCAAGGTCGTGAAGTTCACATGGTGGATGTGAACGAGAGGGCACTTGGGCTTGCGAAAGAAAACGCCGCTAATAACAAAATCGAGAATATACGTATTTTTCAAAGTAGCGTCTATGAAAATGTAGATGGTAAGTATGCTGCTATTCTATCTAACCCTCCAATTCGTGCGGGTAAAGATATCGTACATGAGATTTTAGAAAAAGCTGTGGAGTATTTAGTTCCAGATGGAGAGCTTTGGATTGTTATTCAAAAGAAACAAGGTGCACCGTCTGCGCTAAAAAAACTAGAAGAAGTATTTTCTGAAGTTGAGGTTGTAGAAAAGAAAAAAGGATATTATATCATAAAATCAAAAAAACGTTGACGGTTATTTTTGGCTATGTTAACATTATACAATGCCAATATATGATTTTCTGCGTTGAGAAAGATGTATATTTTTGTTTCTCTTGGAAAAGATAGTAAAATCAGCAGATTATGAAACAGAATGATGGTTTTCTTATAGAAGCCATTTTTCTTTTTTGAGCAGGTAGAAAGACTCAACGTATTTATCTTTAAGAGAAAGAGACTACGCTAATAGCAGTAGTTGTATTTATTTGTGATTTTGCACAAATTTTTTTGTGCATTTATAATACTCATGATTTGAGGGGTGAAGCAGTTGACAGGTCAACTAGTTCAATACGGACGCCACCGCCAACGAAGAAGTTATGCCCGTATTAGTGAAGTATTAGAGTTACCAAATCTTATCGAAATTCAAACCTCTTCTTATCAGTGGTTTCTTGATGAGGGTTTGCGAGAAATGTTCCAAGACATTTCTCCGATTGAAGACTTTACGGGAAATCTATCGCTTGAATTTATCGACTACAGCTTAGGTGAACCTAAATACTCTGTAGACGAATGCAAAGAGCGTGATGTGACGTATGCAGCACCACTTCGTGTAAAAGTGCGTCTAATCAACAAGGAAACTGGTGAAGTAAAAGAACAAGATGTGTTCATGGGAGATTTCCCACTCATGACAGAGACTGGAACATTCGTAATTAACGGTGCAGAACGTGTTATCGTTTCCCAGTTAGTTCGCTCTCCAAGCGTATACTATAGTGGCAAAGTGGATAAAAACGGAAAACGTGGTTTTACTGCTACTGTAATTCCAAACCGCGGAGCTTGGTTAGAGTATGAGACAGATGCTAAGGATGTTGTATATGTGCGTATTGACCGTACGCGTAAACTTCCTGTAACTGTTTTGTTACGCGCATTAGGGTTTGGCTCTGATCAAGAAATCACCGAGCTTTTAGGTGATAACGAATACTTAAGCAACACATTAGAAAAAGACAACACAGATAGCACAGAAAAAGCATTGCTTGAAATTTATGAGCGTCTACGTCCTGGTGAACCACCAACAGTAGAAAATGCTAAGAGCTTACTTGTGTCTCGTTTCTTCGATCCAAAGCGCTACGATTTAGCAAATGTAGGTCGCTATAAGATCAACAAGAAGTTACACATTAAAAACAGATTGTTTAATCAACGTTTAGCTGAAACATTAGTGGATCCAGAAACTGGTGAAATTTTAGCGGCAGAAGGAACAATCTTAGATCGTCGTACACTTGATCGCATTTTACCTTACTTAGAGAAAAACATTGGATTCAAAACAGCGAAACCAATGGGTGGAGTGGTAGAAGGCGATGTTGAGCTGCAATCTATTAAGATTTATGCTCCTGAGTCGGAAGGCGAACGCGTAATTAATGTAATTGGTAATGCAAACATTACTCGTGATGTGAAACACATCACACCAGGTGATATCCTTGCTTCTATCAGTTACTTCTTCAACCTACTATACAAAGTAGGGGATACAGATGATATTGACCATTTAGGAAACCGTCGTCTGCGTTCTGTTGGAGAACTATTACAAAATCAATTCCGTATCGGTCTTTCTCGTATGGAACGTGTTGTTCGTGAGAGAATGTCGATCCAAGATACAAATGCGATTACACCACAGGCACTAATTAATATTCGTCCTGTTATTGCATCTATTAAAGAGTTCTTCGGAAGTTCTCAGTTATCTCAGTTTATGGACCAAACAAATCCATTAGCAGAGTTAACTCACAAACGAAGACTATCTGCATTAGGACCTGGTGGTTTAACGCGTGAGCGCGCAGGCTTTGAAGTGCGTGACGTTCATTACTCTCACTACGGTCGTATGTGTCCGATTGAAACACCAGAGGGACCAAACATCGGTTTGATTAACTCATTATCTTCGTTCGCGAAAGTAAATGAGTTTGGTTTCATTGAAACACCATACCGTCGTGTTGACCCAGAAACTGGTCTTGTAACAGGGCATGTTGATTACTTAACAGCAGATGAAGAAGATAATTATGTTGTAGCCCAAGCGAATATGAAATTATCTGACGAAGGTGAATTCCTAAGTGAAGATATCGTAGCTCGTTTCCGTGGTGAAAACATTGTCACAAATAGAGAACGCATCGACTACATGGATGTATCTCCAAAACAAGTAGTGTCGGCAGCGACAGCTTGTATTCCGTTCTTAGAAAACGATGACTCTAACCGCGCACTTATGGGAGCGAACATGCAACGTCAGGCGGTTCCGTTAATGAATCCGGAATCTCCGATTGTAGGTACAGGTATGGAGTACGTATCAGCAAAAGACTCAGGTGCTGCAGTAATCTGTAAACATCCTGGTGTTGTTGAGCGCGTAGAAGCACGTGAAGTTTGGGTACGTCGCTATGTAGAAGTTGACGGTCAAACAGTAAAAGGCGACTTAGATCGCTACAAAATGCAAAAATTCATTCGTTCTAACCAAGGAACTTGTTACAACCAACGTCCAATCGTAAGTGTTGGAAATGAAGTTGTAAAAGGTGAAATCCTTGCGGATGGTCCTTCTATGGAATTAGGTGAACTAGCACTTGGACGTAACGTGCTTGTTGGCTTCATGACTTGGGACGGTTATAACTACGAGGATGCGATCATCATGAGTGAGCGCCTTGTAAAAGATGATGTGTACACTTCTATTCATATTGAAGAATATGAATCAGAAGCTCGTGATACGAAACTTGGACCAGAAGAAATTACACGTGACATTCCAAACGTTGGGGAAGACGCATTACGTAACCTTGACGAGCGCGGTATCATTCGCGTTGGTGCTGAAGTAAAAGATGGAGATTTACTTGTTGGTAAAGTAACACCTAAAGGTGTAACAGAATTAACAGCTGAAGAACGTCTATTACATGCTATCTTTGGAGAAAAAGCGCGTGAAGTACGTGATACATCACTACGTGTACCACACGGTGGTGGCGGTATTATCTTAGACGTAAAAGTATTCAACCGTGAAGATGGCGATGAATTGCCACCAGGCGTGAATCAACTTGTACGTGCATATATCGTTCAAAAACGTAAAATTTCTGAAGGTGACAAGATGGCCGGACGTCACGGTAACAAAGGTGTTATTTCTCGTATTTTACCAGAAGAAGATATGCCTTACTTACCAGACGGTACGCCAATCGATATCATGTTAAACCCATTAGGGGTACCATCTCGTATGAATATCGGTCAGGTATTAGAGCTTCATCTTGGTATGGCAGCAAGATACCTTGGCATTCACATTGCAACACCAGTATTCGATGGTGCTCGTGAGGAAGATGTTTGGGGCACAATTGAAGAAGCTGGTATGGCAAATGACGCGAAAACAATCCTGTATGACGGACGTACTGGTGAACCATTCGATAACCGCGTATCTGTTGGTGTCATGTATATGATTAAACTTGCGCACATGGTTGACGATAAACTTCATGCTCGTTCTACTGGACCATACTCACTTGTAACGCAGCAACCTCTTGGAGGTAAAGCTCAGTTCGGTGGACAGCGTTTCGGTGAGATGGAGGTTTGGGCACTTGAAGCTTACGGTGCTGCTTATACTCTTCAAGAAATCTTAACAGTGAAGTCTGATGATGTTGTTGGACGTGTTAAGACTTATGAAGCAATTGTTAAAGGCGAAAATGTTCCAGAACCAGGCGTTCCTGAATCATTCAAAGTATTGATTAAAGAGCTGCAAAGTTTAGGTATGGACGTTAAAATGATGTCTAGCGACGATACAGAAATTGAAATGCGTGATACAGAAGATGACGATGATCATCAATCAGCAGATAAATTGAATGTCGAAGTTGAGACAACTAAGGAATAATTGGGATAACCTGTAGACTAAAAGGGAGGTAGGCCCCTTGATAGATGTAAATAACTTTGAATATATGAAGATTGGACTTGCTTCACCTGACAAGATTCGTTCTTGGTCATACGGTGAAGTTAAGAAACCAGAAACTATTAACTATCGTACGTTAAAGCCTGAAAAAGATGGCTTGTTCTGTGAGCGTATTTTCGGACCACAAAAGGACTGGGAATGTCATTGCGGAAAATACAAACGTGTACGTTATAAAGGTGTAGTTTGTGATCGATGTGGCGTTGAAGTAACGCGTGCAAAAGTACGTCGTGAACGTATGGGTCATATCGAATTAGCTGCTCCTGTATCTCATATTTGGTATTTCAAAGGTATCCCGAGCCGCATGGGACTTGTCTTAGACATGTCCCCTCGCGCGCTTGAAGAAGTAATTTATTTCGCTTCTTATGTTGTAACAGAAAGTGGAGATACACCACTTGATAAGAAGCAATTACTTTCTGAAAAAGAATACCGTGCATATCGTGATCGATATGGTAGCACATTCCAAGCTGCTATGGGTGCAGAAGCAATTAAAAAGCTACTACAAGACATCGATTTAGATAAAGAAGTAGACTTCTTAAAAGAAGAATTAAAAACAGCACAAGGACAACGCCGTACTCGTGCTATTAAACGTCTAGAAGTATTAGAAGCATTCCGTAACTCTGGAAATGAACCGTCTTGGATGATCTTAGATGTTCTACCAGTAATTCCGCCAGAACTACGCCCAATGGTACAGTTAGACGGTGGACGTTTTGCTACTTCTGACTTAAACGACTTATACCGTCGTGTAATTAACCGTAACAATCGTTTAAAACGTCTATTGGACTTAGGTGCACCAAGCATCATCGTTCAAAACGAAAAACGTATGTTACAAGAAGCTGTAGACGCATTAATCGATAATGGTCGTCGTGGCCGTCCAGTTACTGGACCAGGTAACCGTCCATTAAAATCACTATCTCACATGCTTAAAGGTAAACAAGGACGTTTCCGTCAAAACTTATTAGGTAAACGTGTTGACTACTCTGGTCGTTCTGTAATCGTTGTAGGACCGAACTTAAAGATGTATCAATGTGGATTACCAAAAGAAATGGCGCTTGAACTGTTCAAACCTTTCGTAATGAAAGAGTTAGTTGAAAAAGGATTAGCACATAACATTAAGAGTGCGAAACGTAAAATCGAGCGTGTACAACCTGAAGTTTGGGACGTTTTAGAGTCTGTGATTAAAGAACATCCAGTACTTCTAAACCGCGCACCAACACTTCACCGTCTTGGTATCCAGGCGTTTGAACCTACATTAGTAGAAGGTCGCGCAATCCGTCTTCACCCACTTGTATGTACTGCATACAACGCGGACTTTGACGGTGACCAAATGGCCGTTCACGTACCTTTATCATCAGAAGCTCAAGCTGAAGCTCGTCTTCTTATGTTAGCGGCACAAAACATCTTGAACCCGAAAGACGGTAAACCAGTTGTTACTCCATCTCAGGATATGGTATTAGGTAACTATTACTTAACACTTGAGCGTGAAGGTGCAATCGGTGAAGGTATGGTCTTCAAAGATGCAAACGAAGCATTGCTTGCATATCAAAATGGATATGTTCATCTTCATACACGTGTTGCAGTAGCTGCAAGTGCAGTAAACAACGCAACATTTACTGAAGAGCAAAAGAGTATGCTTCTATTAACAACAGTTGGTAAATTAATATTTAACGAAATCTTACCAGAGTCGTTCCCTTATATTAATGAACCAACAAATTCAAACCTTGAAAAAGAAACACCAGCGAAATATTTCGTTGAAAAAGGTGCGAACATTAAAGAAATTATTGCTAGTCGCGAAGAAGTGGCGCCATTTAGCAAGAAAATCCTTGGTAACATCATTGCGGAAGTATTCAAACGTTTCCAAATTACAGAAACGTCTCGCATGCTTGACCGTATGAAAAACTTAGGATTCAAGTACTCTACAAAAGCTGGTATTACAGTTGGGGTATCTGACATTCTTGTATTAGGCGAAAAAGATGAAATTCTCCACGAAGCACAAGCAAAAGTAGATAATGTAATTAAACAATTCCGTCGCGGTTTAATCACGGAAGAAGAACGTTACGATCGCGTTATCTCTATTTGGAGTAATGCAAAAGATGTTATCCAAGGAAAACTGATGAAATCCTTGAATAAACGCAACCCAATCTTCATGATGAGTGACTCAGGTGCCCGTGGTAACGCATCTAACTTTACTCAGCTTGCTGGTATGCGTGGTCTTATGGCCAATCCATCTGGTCGTATCATCGAACTTCCAATCAAATCGAGTTTCCGTGAAGGTTTAACAGTACTTGAGTACTTCATCTCTACGCACGGTGCGCGTAAAGGTCTTGCTGATACAGCACTTAAAACTGCCGATTCTGGTTACTTAACACGTCGTCTTGTTGACGTTGCACAAGATGTAATCGTTCGTGAAGATGATTGTGGAACAGATCGCGGTTTATTAATCGGTGCGATTAAAGAGGGTAATGAAGTTATCGAGTCATTATATGATCGTCTTGTTGGACGTTTTGCAAGAAAAACTGTAAAACATCCTGAAACAGGTGAAGTATTAGTTGCTGAAAATCAATTAATTACTGAAGATATCGCTCATATCGTTGAAAATTCGGGTGTTGAAACTGTAAACATTCGTTCAGCGTTTACGTGTAACACTCGCCACGGTGTATGTAAGAAGTGTTACGGTCGTAACTTAGCAACTGGAACAGACGTAGAAGTAGGAGAAGCGGTAGGTATTATCGCAGCTCAATCTATCGGTGAGCCAGGTACACAGTTAACGATGCGTACATTCCATACAGGTGGGGTTGCCGGAGATGATATCACTCAAGGTTTACCTCGTATCCAAGAGATCTTCGAAGCTCGTAATCCGAAAGGTCAGGCAGTTATCAGTGAAATCGACGGTGTTATCGCAGCGATCAACGACGTTAAAGATCGCCAAGAAGTAGTTGTACAGGGTGAAGTTGAAGCTCGTACGTATGCTATTCCTTACGGTGCTCGTCTGAAAGTAACTCCAGGACAGCCAATTAGCCACGGTAAAGAGTTAACAGAAGGTTCTATTGATCCGAAAGAATTACTAAAAGTAACGGACATTACGGCGGTTCAAGAATACTTATTACGTGAAGTTCAAAAAGTATACCGTATGCAAGGGGTAGAAATTGGTGACAAACACGTAGAAGTAATGGTACGTCAAATGTTACGTAAAGTTCGTGTAAGTGATGCAGGTGAAACAGATGTATTACCAGGAACATTACTAGATATCCATCAGTTCACTGATGCGAATGCTAAGGTCTTACTGCAAGGTAAGCAACCAGCAACAGCTAGACCTGTTCTACTTGGTATTACAAAAGCTTCACTTGAAACAGATTCATTCTTATCTGCAGCATCGTTCCAAGAAACAACTCGTGTCTTAACTGATGCAGCAATTAAGGGTAAACGCGATGAACTTCTAGGATTAAAAGAAAATGTTATTATCGGTAAACTTGTTCCTGCTGGAACAGGTATGAATCGTTATCGCAAAGTGGATCTTGTAAAAACAACACAAGATGACATGAATGTAGAAAACGATGAGGTTTATGTGGAACAGTAAAATTTTCCGGCATAAATTTTGTATAAAAACAATTAATCTTAGTTGACATTGTATGAGTCAAAATGTTACTATAATCAAGGTTGCTCCTGAACGATGCTTTGGAGGATATTTATATGTCTTATCAAAAAGTATCAACTGCTGAAAATGTAGTCGTTGGTCATAAACGCACATTGGAGGCAATCAAAAATGGTACAGTTAAAGAAGTTGTCATCGCAGAGGATGCTGACATGCGGTTAACCCATGCTATCATTCGTGTTGCAATGCAATATAACGTGCCCATAACAAAAGTTGAATCAGTTCGTAAGCTTGGTAAAGCTTCGGGGATTCAAGTGGGAGCTTCAGCAATAGGAATAATAAGTTAAAACTGTTTTTGTGAGGAGAGAGCATTTGCTCTTCCTTGCAAAAACTTTGTTTTCAACTAATAATGAACCACCTGGATATGTGGTCATACAAACATGCGAAGGGAGGATAATCAAATGCCTACTATTAACCAATTAGTGAGAAATGGTCGTACTGATAAAGTATGGAAATCTAAATCACCTGCGTTAAACAAAGGTTTTAACTCTTTAAAGAAAAAATCAACTGATATCTCTGCACCTCAAAAACGTGGTGTATGTACTCGTGTTGGTACAATGACTCCAAAGAAACCTAACTCAGCGTTACGTAAATACGCTCGTGTACGTTTAACAAACGGTATCGAGGTTACAGCTTACATCCCAGGTATCGGTCATAACCTACAAGAGCATAGCGTAGTATTAATTCGCGGTGGTCGTGTAAAGGATTTACCGGGGGTACGTTACCACATCGTTCGTGGTGCGCTTGACACAGCTGGTGTTGACAAACGTATGCAAGGACGTTCTAAATATGGTACTAAGAGACCAAAACCTGCTAAAAAATAATAACTTTAAAATGAAAGGAGGAACTCAATATGCCTCGTAAAGGACCTGTTGCGAAACGTGACGTGTTACCAGATCCAATGTACAATTCGAAGCTAGTAACACGCCTTATCAACAAAATGATGGTTGACGGTAAAAAAGGTAAATCTCAAACAATTCTTTATAATGCGTTCGATATCGTAAACGAACGTACTGGTAAAGAGCCAATGGAAGTATTCGAGCAAGCTCTTAAGAACATCATGCCTGTTCTTGAAGTACGCGCTCGTCGTGTTGGTGGTGCTAACTACCAAGTTCCAGTTGAGGTTCGTCCAGAACGCCGTACAACTTTAGGTCTTCGTTGGTTAGTAAACTACGCTCGTCTTCGTGGTGAAAAAACTATGGAAGAGCGTCTTGCTAACGAAATCTTAGATGCAGCTAACAACGCTGGTGCATCTGTTAAGAAACGTGAAGACACTCATAAAATGGCAGAAGCTAACAAAGCATTTGCTCATTACCGTTGGTAGGATTCAACGTAAAATAAATGTAAGCATAAACCGCTTTATTTGTCGCTTATGGAAGTGTGGAGAGGGAGAATGCCTCTCCCTTTCATCGGGCGCTCGTTTTACATAATGAGAGTACTGGACATACTGACATGTGTAACAATATAAAGTGGCTTTTTTGCTACTTAAAATAAAAAAATCCAATCCATATATGGAAGGAGCAAGACACCAAATGGCAAGAGAGTTCTCTTTAGAAAACACTCGTAATATTGGTATCATGGCTCACATCGATGCTGGTAAAACAACAGCAACTGAGCGTATTCTGTACTACACAGGACGTATTCATAAAATCGGTGAAACTCACGAAGGTGCATCTCAGATGGACTGGATGGAGCAAGAGCAAGAGCGTGGTATCACAATTACTTCTGCTGCAACTACAGCACAATGGAAAGGTCATCGTGTAAACATCATTGATACTCCAGGACACGTAGATTTCACAGTAGAAGTAGAACGTTCTTTACGCGTACTTGATGGCGCTGTAGCAGTACTTGATGCGCAATCTGGTGTAGAACCACAAACAGAAACTGTTTGGCGTCAGGCTACTACTTACGGCGTACCTCGTATCGTATTCGTTAACAAAATGGATAAGATCGGTGCAGATTTCTTATACTCTGTAGGAACAATCCACGATCGTTTACAAGCAAACGCACATCCAATTCAGTTACCAATCGGTGCTGAAGATGAGTTCAATGGTATCATTGACCTTGTTGAAGAGTGTGCTTACATGTACGGTAACGATTTAGGAACAGACATTCAACGTGTTGAAATTCCTGAAGAGCACAAAGAATTAGCTGAAGAATACCGTGGAAAACTTATTGAAGCGGTAGCTGAGCTTGATGAAGAAATGATGATGAAGTACCTAGAAGGTGAAGAAATCACTGTAGAAGAGCTTAAAGCTGGTATCCGTAAGGCTACAACTTCTGTAGAATTCTTCCCAGTAATCTGTGGTTCTGCATTCAAAAACAAAGGTGTTCAAATTCTGTTAGACGCAGTTATCGACTACCTTCCATCTCCACTAGATGTACCTGCTATTAAAGGTACTCTACCGGATACAGATGAAGAAGTAGAACGTAAGTCTAGCGATGAAGAACCATTCGCAGCTTTAGCATTCAAAATCATGACTGACCCTTATGTTGGTAAGTTAACGTTCTTCCGTGTGTACTCTGGTGTGTTAAACTCTGGATCATACGTGAAAAACTCAACTAAAGGTAAGCGTGAGCGTGTAGGTCGTATCCTACAAATGCACGCTAACAGCCGTGAAGAGATTTCAACAGTTTACGCTGGTGATATCGCTGCTGCTGTAGGTTTAAAAGATACTACTACTGGTGATACTCTTTGTGACGAGAAGAGCCTTGTTATCCTTGAGTCTATGGAATTCCCAGAGCCAGTTATCTCTGTAGCTATCGAACCAAAATCTAAAGCTGACCAAGATAAAATGGGTACAGCATTATCTAAGCTTTCTGAAGAAGATCCAACATTCCGTGCTCACACTGACCAAGAAACTGGCCAAACTATCATCGCTGGTATGGGTGAACTTCACCTTGATATCATCGTTGACCGTATGCGTCGTGAATTCAAAGTGGAAGCAAACGTTGGTGCTCCTCAGGTAGCATACCGTGAGACTTTCCGCGCTGCTGCGAAAGTTGAAGGTAAGTTCGCTCGTCAATCTGGTGGTCGTGGACAATTCGGTCACGTTTGGATTGAGTTTGAACCTAACGAAGAAGGTAAAGGATTCGAATTCGAAAACAAGATCGTCGGTGGTGTAGTTCCTCGTGAATACATCCCAGCTGTTGGAGCAGGTCTTGAAGATGCACTTAAAAATGGTGTACTAGCTGGTTATCCACTAGTTGACATTAAAGCTGCATTAGTTGACGGATCTTACCATGATGTCGATTCATCTGAGATGGCGTTCAAAATCGCTGCATCTATGGCACTTAAAGCTGCGGTTTCTAAATGTAGCCCAGTAATTCTTGAGCCAATGATGAAAGTTGAAGTTGTAATTCCTGAAGAGTACATGGGTGACATTATGGGTGACGTAACATCTCGTCGTGGACGTGTAGAAGGTATGGAAGCTCGCGGTAACGCACAAGTTGTTCGCGCTATGGTTCCACTTTCTGAAATGTTCGGTTATGCAACGTCATTACGTTCTAACACTCAAGGACGCGGAACATTCTCTATGGTGTTTGACCACTATGAAGAAGTACCAAAGTCTGTTTCTGAAGAAATTATCAAAAAAAATAAAGGTGAATAATTGATTTTTATCGATTGTTCAAGTATAACTACTTATGTAAGCTTAGAAAGTGGGACGTAAGTTTCACTTTCTAGTCTAAATATAAAATAACCTATATAAACTAAGGAGGAATTTAGAATGGCTAAAGCTAAATTCGAACGTTCTAAACCCCATGTTAACATCGGTACAATCGGCCACGTTGACCATGGTAAAACTACATTAACTGCTGCGATCACTACAGTTCTTGCAAAAGCTGGTGGTGCTGAAGCACGCGGATACGATCAAATCGATGCTGCTCCAGAAGAAAGAGAGCGCGGTATCACAATCTCAACTGCACACGTTGAGTACGAAACTGAAACTCGTCACTATGCACACGTTGACTGCCCAGGTCACGCTGACTATGTTAAAAACATGATCACTGGTGCTGCTCAAATGGACGGCGGTATCTTAGTAGTATCTGCTGCTGATGGCCCAATGCCTCAAACACGTGAGCACATCCTTCTTTCTCGTCAAGTAGGTGTTCCTTACATCGTTGTATTCTTAAACAAATGCGACATGGTAGATGACGAAGAATTATTAGAATTAGTAGAAATGGAAGTTCGCGACCTATTATCTGAATACGGATTCCCAGGCGACGACATTCCTGTAATCAAAGGTTCTGCTCTTAAAGCTCTTCAAGGAGAAGCTGATTGGGAAGCAAAAATCATTGAATTAATGGCTGAAGTTGATGCTTACATCCCAACTCCAGAACGTGAAACTGACAAACCATTCTTAATGCCTGTAGAGGACGTATTCTCTATCACAGGTCGTGGTACAGTTGCTACTGGTCGTGTTGAGCGCGGTATCGTTAAAGTTGGTGACGTAGTAGAAATCATCGGTCTTGCTGAAGAAAATGCTTCTACAACTGTAACTGGTGTAGAGATGTTCCGTAAACTTCTTGACCAAGCTCAAGCTGGAGACAACATCGGTGCTTTACTTCGTGGGGTTGCTCGTGAAGACATCCAACGTGGACAAGTACTTGCAAAAAGCGGTTCTGTAAAAGCTCACGCTAAATTCAAAGCTGAAGTTTTCGTATTATCTAAAGAAGAAGGTGGACGTCACACTCCATTCTTCGCTAACTACCGTCCTCAGTTCTACTTCCGTACAACTGACGTAACTGGTATCATCCAATTACCAGAAGGTACTGAAATGGTAATGCCTGGTGACAACATCGAAATGACTATCGAACTTATCGCTCCAATCGCTATCGAAGAGGGAACTAAATTCTCTATTCGTGAAGGTGGACGTACAGTAGGTTACGGTGTAGTTGCTACTATCGTTGAGTAATCTTAACTGATATAAAAAAACCTAAGGGATTTTCCCTTAGGTTTTTTGTTTGCGTTTATATAAGGGAGAAGAGAGTGTTTTTTTGTTTTGACGAGTTTCTTCTATAGTAATATAAAAACAACAAAAGATAATCCAGAAACTGTAAAATGAATTCTGTTAGATGAAAACTTGAAATTCTTTAAAGTGCCATGTATAATAGCAAAAGTAGAGAAAAGCAGATGCAAACAAAAAGATGCTTGCATCTAGACGAATAACATTGTATAATAGACAATGTTGGTCTTTGACTGCGATGAAGTGGAAGGTTGCTGACACACCCGGCCGCTTTGCCATGGCATGGTGTGGGGAAATTTCCATGGAGAAGGTCTATTTTAGAAATAGGCGAACGAAGGAGGGAAAATAATGGCAAAAGAAAAAATTCGTATCCGTTTAAAAGCTTACGATCACCGTATTCTTGATCAGTCAGCTGAGAAAATTGTAGAAACAGCTAAGCGTTCTGGGGCAACAGTTTCTGGTCCGATCCCATTACCAACTGAAAAAACTGTTTACACAATTCTTCGTGCTGTTCATAAGTACAAAGATTCTCGTGAGCAATTCGAAATGCGCACGCACAAACGTCTAATCGACATCGTGAGTCCTACTCCGCAAACAGTAGATTCATTAATGCGTTTAGACTTACCATCTGGTGTAGATATCGAAATCAAACTATAATTTATATAACTTAAAAATGTAGGAGGTGTAACTCATGACCAAAGGAATCTTAGGAAGAAAGATCGGTATGACTCAAGTATTTGCTGAGAACGGTGAGTTAATCCCAGTAACAGTTATCGCTGCTAATCCAAACGTTGTTCTTCAAAAGAAAACAACTGAAACTGATGGCTACAATGCAATCCAGTTAGGATTTGAAGATAAACGTGAAAAGTTAACTAACAAACCTGAACAAGGCCACACTGCTAAAGCATCTACAACTCCTAAGCGCTTCATTCGCGAAATCCGCGATGCAGACGTGGACGGATTAGAGGTTGGTCAAGAGGTAAAAGTTGACGTATTCGCTACAGGTGAAATCGTTGATGTAACAGGAATTTCTAAAGGTAAAGGTTTCCAAGGTGTTATCAAACGCCACGGACAATCTCGCGGACCTATGTCTCATGGTTCTCGCTATCACCGTCGTCCAGGTTCAATGGGCCCAGTTGCTCCGAACCGTGTATTCAAAGGCAAAAAACTTGCTGGACGTATGGGTGGAGACCAAGTTACTATCCAAAACTTAGAAATCGTTCAAGTTGACACTGAGCGCAACTTATTACTAGTAAAAGGTAACGTTCCAGGTGCTAAGAAATCTCTTGTAGTTGTTCAAGGCGCTGTGAAGGTTAGCAAATAATTCACAATAGGAAGGAGGAATTCCAATGCCAAAAGTTACTGTATATAACCAAACTGGTTCACAGGTTGGTGAAATCGAATTAGCTGAAGCTATTTTCGGTATCGAACCAAATGAAGCTGTACTTTTCGAAGCTGTAATGATGCAACGTGCATCTTTACGTCAAGGTACACACAAAGTAAAAACTCGCTCTGAAGTTCGCGGTGGTGGTCGTAAACCATGGCGTCAAAAAGGAACTGGACGTGCTCGTCAAGGGTCTATCCGCTCTCCTCAATGGCGTGGTGGTGGTACGGTATTCGGACCTACACCAAGAAGCTATGCGTACAAACTTCCTAAGAAAGTTCGTCGTTTAGCAATCAAATCTGCATTAGCTACTAAAGTAGTTGAGAACAACATTGTAGTTCTTGAAGACCTAGTGTTAAATGCACCAAAAACAAAAGATATGCTAGCAGTACTTAAAGGATTAACTGTTGAGAAGAAAGCTCTTATCGTAACTGCTGATGCAAACGAATCTGTAGAGTTATCTGCTCGCAATATCCCTGGAGTAACAGTAATCACTGCTGATGGCGTAAACGTTTTAGACGTGCTTCATCATGATAAGCTAATCATGACAAAAGCGGCAGTGGAAAAAGTAGAGGAGGTGCTTGCATAATGAGAGATCCTCGTGATATCATTAAGCGCCCAGTTATCACTGAACGTTCTATGGAAATGATGGCTGAAAAAAAATACACGTTCGATGTGGACGTTAAATCTAATAAAACAGAAGTTAAAGATGCTCTTGAAGCGATCTTTGGTGTTAAAGTAGAAAAAGTGAACATCATGAACTACAAGCCGAAAGCAAAACGCGTTGGTCGTCACGCTGGTTTTACTAGCCGTCGTCGTAAAGCAATCGTTAAGCTAACTGCTGACAGCAAAGAAATCGAAATCTTCCAAGGCGTTTAATTCTTACTAAAGAAGGAGGGAAATTGAGATGGGAATCAAAAAGTATAATCCAACTACTAACGGTCGTCGTAATATGACTACGAATGATTTCGCTGAAATCACGACTGATAGACCCGAAAAGTCATTACTTGCTCCTTTAAGCAAGAAGGCTGGTCGTAATAACCAAGGTAAAATCACTGTACGTCATCAAGGTGGCGGACATAAGCGTCAATACCGTATTATCGACTTTAAGCGTAACAAAGATGGAATTCCAGGACGCGTTGCTACGATCGAATACGATCCAAACCGCTCTGCGAATATCGCATTAATTAACTACGTTGACGGTGAAAAACGTTACATTCTTGCTCCTAAATCTTTAGAAGTAGGTATGGAAGTTATGTCTGGCCCAGAAGCTGACATTAAAATCGGTAACGCATTACCATTAATCAACATTCCAGTAGGTACTGTTGTTCATAACATCGAGCTTAAGCCTGGTCGTGGCGGACAATTAGTTCGTTCTGCTGGTACATCTGCTCAAGTACTTGGTAAAGAAGGTAAATACGTACTTGTACGTTTAACTTCTGGTGAAGTACGTCTTGTATTATCTGCTTGTCGCGCTTCAATCGGTCAAGTAGGTAACGAACAACACGAACTTATCAAAATCGGTAAAGCAGGTCGCTCTCGCTGGTTAGGTAAACGCCCAACAGTTCGTGGTTCTGTAATGAACCCGGTTGATCACCCACACGGTGGTGGTGAAGGACGTTCTCCAATCGGACGTAAGTCTCCAATGTCTCCATGGGGTAAACCAACTCTTGGATTCAAGACTCGTAAGAAAAACAAAGCGTCTGACAAATTCATCGTTCGTCGTCGTAAAAAATAATGGGATTGTAGTACGGTTCATTTCTAGAACCGTACGCCAATCACGAAGGGAGGCACCAAAATGGCTCGTAGCTTAAAAAAAGGACCATTTGTCGATGATCACTTAATGAGCAAAATGGAAAAATTAGTTGCATCTGAGCAAAAACAAGTTGTTAAAACTTGGTCTCGCCGTTCAACAATCTTCCCTCAGTTCATCGGACACACAATCGCTGTATATGATGGTCGTAAACACGTACCTGTGTACATCACTGAGGATATGGTTGGCCATAAGTTAGGTGAATTCGCACCAACTCGTACGTACAAAGGTCACCTTGCTGACGATAAGAAAACTAGAAGATAATGAGAGGAGGCACTTCAATGCAAGCTAAAGCAGTAGCGAGAACAGTTCGTATTGCTCCTCGTAAAGTTCGTTTAGTAGTAGACTTAATCCGAGGTAAGCAAGTGGGTGAAGCGATTGCTATCCTTAACCACACACCAAAAACTGCTTCTCCAGTTGTAGAAAAAGTTTTAAAATCTGCAATCGCAAATGCAGAGCACAATTATGAGATGGACATTAACAACCTAGTTGTAGAAAAAGTTTTCGTTGACGAAGGTCCAACGTTAAAACGTTTCCGTCCACGTGCAATGGGTCGTGCAAGCCAAATTAACAAACGCACAAGCCACATCACAGTTGTGGTATCAGAAAAGAAGGAGGGATAATCGATGGGTCAAAAGGTTAATCCAATTGGTCTTCGTGTCGGCGTTATCCGTGACTGGGAATCTCGTTGGTTCGCTGAGAAAGATTACGCTACATTATTACATGAAGACATCAAAATCCGTGAGTACATTAATGTACGCTTAAAAGATTCTGCTGTTGCTAAAGTAGAAATCGAACGTGCAGCAAATCGTGTAAATGTTACAATTCACACTGCAAAACCTGGTATGGTAATTGGTAAAGGTGGTACTGAAGTTGAAGCACTTCGTAAAGCTCTTAACCAATTAACAGGCAAGCGTGTACACATCAACATTTTAGAAGTTAAGAGAGCTGATCTTAACGCTAAATTAGTAGGCGAAAACATCGCTCGTCAATTAGAAAACCGTGTATCATTCCGTCGTGCACAAAAGCAAGTTATTCAACGTGCTATGCGTGCAGGTGCTAAAGGTATTAAAACACAGGTTTCTGGTCGTCTTGGCGGAGCTGATATCGCTCGTGCAGAATCTTACAGTGAAGGAACTGTTCCACTTCATACACTTCGCGCTGATATTGACTATGCAGCAGTTGAAGCTGATACAACATACGGTAAATTAGGCGTAAAAGTATGGATCTACCGTGGAGAAGTCCTTCCTACAAAAAAGAAAGCTTCTGAGGAAGGAGGAAAATAATATGTTAATGCCAAAACGCGTAAAATATCGTAGAGAGCATCGTGGTAAAATGCGTGGTCGTGCTAAAGGTGGAACTGAAATTGCTTTCGGTGAATTCGGTTTACAAGCACAAGCTGCTTCATGGATTACAAACCGTCAAATCGAAGCTGCTCGTCGTGCAATGACTCGTTACATGAAACGTGGCGGTAAAGTATGGATTAAAATTTTCCCTTCTAAACCTTACACTGCAAAACCTCTAGAAGTACGTATGGGTTCCGGTAAAGGGGCACCAGAAGGCTGGGTAGCAGTAGTAAAACCTGGGAAAATTATGTTTGAAATCGCGGGTGTATCTGAAGAGGTAGCACGCGAAGCATTACGTCTTGCAGCTCACAAGTTACCTGTGAAATGTAAATTCGTAAAACGTGAAGAAAATGGTGGTGAATCTAATGAAAACTAATGATATTCGTGAATTAACCACTGCCGAAATCGAAACAAAAGTTAAAGCTTTAAAGGAAGAGTTGTTTAATCTTCGCTTCCAACTTGCTACAGGACAATTAGAGAATCCAACTCGCATTCGTGAAGTGCGTAAAGCAATTGCTCGTATGAAAACTGTAGTTCGTGAAAGAGAGATCGGAATTAATCGATAAATTGAGGGGAGGTTTGCATAGTGAGCGAACGTAACCAACGCAAAGTTTATACTGGTCGTGTAGTGTCTGACAAAATGGACAAAACGATTACAGTTTTAGTTGAAACTTACAAAACTCATTCCTTGTACGGAAAACGTGTTAAGTATTCTAAGAAGTACAAAGCCCATGATGAGCAAAACCAAGCGAAACTTGGCGATATCGTTAAAATCATGGAAACTCGCCCGCTTTCTGCTACTAAGCGTTTCCGTTTAGTTGAAATCGTTGAAGAAGCGGTTATTATCTAAATAGACGAATCGGAATTTTTAGTCCGAAGGGAGGTTTCATAACATGATCCAACAAGAATCTCGTTTGAAAGTTGCTGACAACTCTGGTGCACGTGAACTTTTAACAATTAAAGTATTAGGCGGCTCTGGTCGTAAATATGCTAACATTGGTGACATTATCGTTGCTACGGTAAAACAAGCAACACCAGGTGGCGTTGTTAAAAAAGGTGACGTTGTTAAAGCAGTAGTGGTACGTACGAAGAGCGGAGCTCGTCGTACGGACGGTTCTTACATCAAATTTGATGAAAACGCAGCGGTTATCATTAAAGACGATAAGAGCCCACGTGGTACTCGTATCTTCGGACCAGTAGCTCGTGAATTACGTGATAGCAACTTCATGAAGATCGTTTCTTTAGCTCCAGAAGTTCTATAATTTAAGGTATTGCCTTGCTAAGGAGGTGCAGAATTAAGATGCATGTAAAAAAAGGTGATAAAGTACAGGTAATCACTGGTAAAGACAAAGGAAAACAAGGCGTTATCCTTGTGGCTTTCCCAAAGCAAAACCGTGTTATCGTTGAGGGTGTCAATATCGTTAAGAAGCACTCTAAGCCATCTCAATTAAATCCACAAGGTGGAATTATTACTAAAGAAGCACCTATTCACGTTTCTAACGTTATGATTTTAGATCCGAAAACAGGTGAACCTACTCGTGTAGGCTTCAAAGTAGAAGATGGTAAAAAAGTTCGTATTGCAAAAAAATCTGGTGAATTATTAGATAAATAATTTTCTTAAGAAAGGAGGTCACTTCATTGAATCGCCTTAAAGAGAAGTTCCAAAAGGAAATTACTCCTGCTCTAGTGAGCAAGTTTAACTATAAATCTGTAATGCAGGTACCAAAAATCGAAAAGATCGTAATCAACACTGGTGTTGGTGACGCGGTATCTAACTCAAAAGCGTTAGACAACGCAGTAGAAGAATTAACACAAATCACAGGTCAAAAACCTGTTGTAACTCGTGCTAAAAAATCAATCGCTGGTTTCCGTCTTCGTGAAGGTATGCCAATCGGTGCGAAAGTAACTTTACGCGGCGAGCAAATGTATGAGTTCTTCGACAAATTAGTATCAGTTTCTTTACCACGTGTACGTGATTTCCGTGGTGTTTCTAAGAAATCATTCGATGGTCGTGGAAACTATACATTAGGTGTTAAAGAGCAACTTATTTTCCCTGAGATTGATTATGATAAAGTAAGCAAAGTCCGCGGTATGGACATCGTAATCGTTACTACAGCGAAAACTGATGAAGAAGCTCGTGAACTTTTAACACAATTCGGTATGCCATTCCAAAAATAATGGAAGCCAACGCTAAGTAGAGGAGGCGAAAACGTGGCTAAAAAATCTATGATAGCGAAACAAAAGCGTACTCCTAAGTTTAAAGTACAAGAGTATACACGTTGCGAACGCTGCGGTCGTCCGCATTCTGTATACCGCAAATTTAAACTTTGCCGTATTTGTTTCCGTGAACTTGCATATAAAGGTCAAATTCCTGGTGTTAAAAAAGCTAGTTGGTAAAACCCACAAATGGGAAGGAGGTAAAACACATGGTGATGACAGATCCAATTGCAGACATGCTTACTCGCATCCGTAATGCGAACATGGTACGTCATGAGAAATTAGAGGTTCCTGCTTCTAAAATCAAAAAAGAGATCGCTGAACTTTTAAAACGTGAAGGTTTCATTCGTGATGTAGAATACATCGAGGATAACAAACAAGGTATCCTTCGTATTTTCCTGAAATATGGTGCAAACAATGAACGTGTAATCACTGGATTAAAACGTATCAGTAAACCTGGCTTACGCGTTTACGCTAAAGCTGACGAAGTACCACGTGTACTTAACGGATTAGGTATCGCTCTTGTTTCTACATCTAAGGGAGTAATGACAGACAAAGACGCTCGTCAATTACAAACTGGTGGAGAAGTAGTAGCATACGTTTGGTAATATATATTTAAAACGAACGGAGGTGTGACCACATGTCTCGTATTGGTAAAAAGATTCTTGAAATCCCTGCAGGTGTTACTATTACAGTTGCAGAAGACAATACTGTAACAGTAAAAGGCCCTAAAGGTGAATTAACTCGTACTTTCAATGCTGATATGCTTATCAAAATTGAAGAGAATACATTAACAGTTGAGCGTCCATCTGAACAGAAGGAACACCGTGCATTACACGGTACAACTCGTGCTTTAATCGGAAACATGGTTGAAGGTGTAACTGAAGGTTTCGCACGCGGACTTGAATTAGTCGGTGTTGGTTACCGTGCTCAAAAACAAGGTGATAAACTTGTATTAAGCGTAGGTTATTCTCATCCAGTAGAAATGACTCCGGAAGCAGGTCTTGAAGTTGAAGTACCTGCACCAACTAAGATCGTAATTAAAGGTATCGACAAGCAACGTGTTGGCGAATTCGCTGCTAACATCCGTGCTGTACGTGCTCCTGAGCCTTACAAAGGTAAAGGTATTCGTTACGAAGGCGAAGTTGTTCGTCGTAAAGAAGGTAAAACTGCTAAGTAAACCCGTTAGGTGAGAGAAAGGAGTGACAAGAATGATCACTAAAGCTGATAAAAATGCGACTCGTAAGAAAAGACATGCACGTGTACGTGCTAAACTTACTGGTACTGCAGAGCGTCCACGTTTAAACGTGTTCCGTTCTAACCAACATATTTACGCTCAAGTTATTGATGATGTGAATGGTGTAACGTTAGTAAGTGCATCTACTCTTGATAAAGACCTTGCTCTTAACGGTACTAGCAATATTGAAGCTGCTACGAAAGTTGGAGAATCAGTTGCTAAGCGTGCTGTAGAGAAAGGCGTTAAAGAAGTAGTATTTGATCGCGGTGGTTACTTATACCATGGCCGTGTTAAAGCTCTAGCTGAAGCTGCTCGTGAGGCTGGATTACAATTTTAATGGTCAAAGGAGGGAAAATTGATGCATCGCATTGACCCAAGTAAATTAGAACTTGAAGAACGTGTAGTTACGATAAATCGTGTCGCGAAAGTTGTTAAGGGTGGTCGTCGTTTCCGCTTTGCTGCACTAGTTGTAGTTGGCGATAAAAACGGTCATGTTGGATTCGGTACTGGTAAAGCACAAGAGGTACCAGACGCAATCCGTAAAGCTATCGAAGACGCTAAGAAAAACTTAATCGCTGTACCATTAGTTGGTACAACAATTCCACACACAATCAACGGTCATTTTGGCGCTGGTGAAGTATTCTTAAAACCTGCTGCTGAGGGTACTGGTGTTATTGCTGGTGGACCTGTTCGTGCGGTCCTTGAATTAGCTGGTGTACAAGATATTCTTTCGAAATCTCTTGGTTCTAACACACCAATCAACATGATTCGCGCTACTGTGAACGGATTAAGCGAACTTAAGCGCGCTGAAGATGTTGCAAAATTACGCGGTAAATCTGTAGAAGAGCTACTAGGTTAAGGAGGGAAAACAAATGGCGAAAAAGTTAGAAATTACCCTCACTCGTAGTGTAATTGGTCGTCCACAAGAT
The DNA here is from genome assembly GCF_051776705.1 of Bacillus cereus group sp. BceL291. NCBI lineage: Bacteria > Bacillati > Bacillota > Bacilli > Caryophanales > Bacillaceae > Bacillus > Bacillus cereus group sp. BceL291. The sequence continues at coordinate 42,623 of NZ_JBPWAP010000034.1, forward strand.
CAACGTGCGACGGTAGAAGCTTTAGGTCTTAAAAAGTTGAATTCAACTGTAGTTAAGGAAGAAACTCCTGCTATTCTTGGTATGATCAACAAAGTTTCTCACCTTGTAACTGTAAAAGAAGCTTAAGGATAACTCATTAATATAAGGAGGTGCCTGGGAATGAAACTTCATGAATTAAAACCTGCAGAAGGTTCTCGTAAAGTACGTAACCGTGTCGGTCGTGGTATCGGTTCTGGTAACGGTAAAACTGCTGGTAAAGGTCATAAAGGACAAAACGCACGTTCTGGCGGCGGTGTTCGTCTTGGCTTCGAAGGTGGTCAAACTCCATTATTCCGTCGTTTACCAAAACGCGGCTTCACAAACATTAACCGTAAAGAGTTTGCTATTGTAAACTTATCAACGTTAAATCGTTTTGAAGATGGTACAGAAGTAACACCTGAATTATTGCTGGAAACTGGCGTTATCAGCAAGTTAAACGACGGTGTTAAAGTTCTTGCAAGCGGAGCAGTAGAGAAAAAACTAACTGTTAAAGCGCACAAGTTCTCTTCAAGTGCTAAAGAAGCAATTGAAGCAGCTGGCGGATCAGTTGAGGTGATCTAATGTTTCGTACAATCTCCAACTTTATGCGCGTTGCTGAGATAAGACGTAAAATATTATTCACTTTAGCGATGTTAATCGTATTCAGGATTGGCACGTTTATCCCCGTGCCATTTACAAATGGAGACGTACTGAAGGCACAAGATCAATTAAATGCTTTAGGTATTCTAAATACATTTGGCGGTGGAGCCTTGAAAAACTTCTCCATCTTTGCGATGGGAATCATGCCGTATATTACAGCATCCATCATCGTGCAATTATTGCAGATGGATGTTGTTCCTAAATTTTCGGAATGGTCGAAGCAAGGTGAAATGGGCCGTCGTAAATTAACGCAATTCACGCGTTACTTTACAATTGTTCTTGCGTTTATTCAGGGGTTTGGTATGTCAATCGGTTTTAACGGTATGGTAGGTGGACAATTAATTTTGAATCCAGGTTGGAGCACTTATTTATACATTGCTACGGTACTGACTGCTGGTACTGCATTTTTAATGTGGTTAGGTGAACAGATTACAGCTAAAGGTGTAGGTAATGGTATTTCCATCCTTATCTTTGGCGGTATTGCCGCAGCGATCCCAAGTGTTATATCTCAAGTGTATCAGCAACAGTTTCAAAATATCGGAGATCAATTGTTCATGAGTATCGTTAAAGTTGCATTGATTTTACTAGCTGTGCTAGCAGTTATTGTGGGTGTTATTTTCATTCAACAGGCTGTTAGAAAGATCCCAATTCAATATGCGAAGCGTGTAACAGGAGGAAATGGTGGTTATGCTGGAGCACAAAACACACATTTACCGCTTAAGGTAAATAGTGCTGGTGTTATTCCAGTAATTTTTGCTGTTTCATTCTTAATTACGCCTCCGACTATTGCACAGTTCTTCCCGAAACATGATGTATCGCAGTGGATTATTGCAAACTTTAACTATTCTCACCCAGTGGGAATGATCATATATGTTGCGCTCATTGTAGCCTTCACATATTTCTATGCATTTGTTCAGGTTAATCCAGAGCAAATGTCAGAGAATCTAAACAAGCAAGGTGGATATGTTCCAGGTATTCGTCCGGGTAAGAATACGGAACAATATCTAACAAAAATCTTGTATCGTTTGACCTTTGTAGGATCAATTTTCCTAGCAGCGATTGCAATCTTACCAGTTATCTTTACGAAATTGGGAAATCTTCCTCCATCTGCACAGATCGGTGGAACGAGTATGTTAATCGTTGTCGGCGTTGCTTTAGAAACAATGAAGCAGCTAGAAAGCCAACTGGTAAAACGCCATTACAAAGGGTTTATCAAGCAGTGAGTAAGTGGGAAGAATTGTCTTCCCTACATGCTCATGTACTCTGAGGGGGAACAAGGATGAACTTAATTTTAATGGGGCTTCCTGGTGCTGGTAAAGGTACACAAGCCGAACAGATTGTTGCCAAGTATAACATCCCTCACATTTCAACAGGAGACATGTTCCGTGCAGCTATGAAGGCTGAAACTGAAATGGGTCTACAAGCAAAATCTTTTATTGATAAAGGTGCACTTGTTCCAGATGAAGTTACAATCGGAATCGTTCGTGAACGTTTAAGTCAAGACGACTGCGTAAGAGGTTTCTTACTAGACGGTTTCCCACGAACTGTTGCACAAGCATCAGCTCTTGAAGAAATTATGAAAGATCTTGGCAAAAAAATCGACTATGTTTTAAACATTAATGTGGATTCAGGGTTGTTATTAAAACGCCTTACAGGCCGTCGCATTTGTAAAGAGTGCGGTGCGACTTACCACTTAGAATTCAATCCACCAGCAAAAGCTGATGTGTGCGATAAATGTGGTGGCGAATTATATCAACGCTCTGATGACAATGAAGAAACTGTAGCAAATCGTTTAGATGTAAATATTAAGCAAACAAAACCTTTGCTTGATTTCTACGAAGAGCTTGGTTACTTACAAAGCATTAATGGTGAGCAAGATATCAATAAAGTATTTGCTGATATCGATGTTCTCATCGGAGGCTTAGCGTAATGATAATCTGCAAAACTCCTCGCGAGATAGAAATCATGCGAGAAGCTGGCAGGATCGTTGCTTTGACTCATCAAGAGTTGAAACAGCACATTACTCCAGGAATTACAACGAAAGAGCTCGATCAAATAGCGGAAAAGACGATTCAAAAATATGGTGCTACGCCATCTTTTAAAGGATACAACGGATTTCCGGGGAGCATATGTGCTTCTGTAAATGAAGAGCTTGTACACGGAATTCCAGGGAAGCGCAAGCTCAAAGAGGGCGATATCATCAGTATCGATATTGGTGCGAAATACAATGGGTACCATGGAGATTCTGCATGGACGTATCCAGTTGGAAACATTTCTGAATCTGTTCAAAAGCTACTTGATGTCACAGAAAAATCGTTGTATCTTGGTCTAGAACAAGTAAAACCAGGCGAGAGATTATCAAATATCTCACATGCGGTTCAAACCCATGCTGAAGAGAATGGATTCTCGATCGTTAGGGAGTATGTTGGTCACGGAATCGGGCAAGACTTACATGAGGACCCTCAAATCCAGCACTATGGTCCACCCAATAGAGGCCCTAGATTAAAGCCGGGAATGGTCATCTGTGTTGAGCCGATGGTGAATCAAGGAAGACGATATGTAAAAACACTATCTGATGACTGGACAGTGGTAACGGTAGATGGTAAATGGTGTGCCCATTTTGAGCACACGATTGCTCTTACAGAAGCAGGATACGAAATCCTTACCACTTTATAAGTAGCTGGCTCTCCGGGATTTCAGAGCAGTGTAAAATGTTACTGATTTGAAGAAGGGAGAACTATTGAATGGCTAAAGATGATGTAATTGAAGTCGAAGGTACCGTTCTTGAAACGTTGCCAAATGCTATGTTCAAAGTAGAATTAGAGAATGGGCATGTCGTATTGGCTCACGTTTCTGGTAAAATCCGTATGAACTTCATTCGTATTTTACCAGGAGACAAAGTTACGGTAGAATTATCTCCGTACGATTTAAATCGTGGTCGTATTACGTACCGTTTTAAATAATATAGCACTCCGTAATCTTTAAGGAGGTTCGAGACATGAAAGTAAGACCGTCAGTTAAACCAATCTGCGAAAAATGTAAAGTTATTCGTAGACGTGGAAAAGTAATGGTTATTTGTGAAAACCCTAAACATAAACAAAAACAAGGTTAATCAGAAGGAGGTGCATTCGTAATGGCACGTATCGCAGGTGTAGATATTCCTCGAGACAAACGCGTTGTTATTTCTTTAACTTACGTATTCGGCATTGGTCGCACAACTGCTGAAAAAATTCTTGCAGAAGCAGGTATTTCTGAAGAAACACGAGTTCGTGATTTAACGGAAGACGAATTAGGACGTATCCGTGATATCATCGATCGTATTAAAGTTGAGGGAGACCTTCGTCGTGAAGTATCTCTTAACATCAAACGTCTAATGGAGATCGGTTCTTACCGTGGTCTTCGTCACCGTCGTGGTTTACCAGTTCGTGGTCAAAACTCTAAAAACAATGCTCGTACACGTAAAGGTCCACGTCGTACAGTAGCAAATAAAAAGAAATAATAAGTAAAGGAGGTTGAACTAACAATGGCACGTAAAACAAACACTCGTAAAAAACGTGTGAAAAAGAATATTGAAGCTGGTATAGCTCATATTCGTTCTACTTTCAACAACACAATCGTAACACTTACAGATACTCACGGTAACGCACTTTCTTGGTCTAGTGCTGGTGCACTTGGTTTCCGTGGATCTCGTAAATCTACTCCATTCGCTGCGCAAATGGCTGCTGAAACTGCTGCTAAAGCTGCAATGGAACACGGTTTAAAAACTTTAGAGGTTACTGTTAAAGGTCCTGGTGCTGGTCGTGAAGCTGCAATTCGTGCTCTTCAAGCTGCAGGTCTAGAAGTAACAGCAATTAGAGATGTTACTCCAGTTCCTCATAATGGATGTCGTCCACCAAAACGTCGTCGTGTGTAATTTTTCTGTATAGAATTTTCCCTTTTGTCTATAATGGATATGATGCATTATCGAGAAATTTCGTACAGAAACATCGCTTGTTGTGCACAATCGGGAACTGCCTAAGGGGGACTTTCGGTTAGACAGGGGTTATACCTTTGTTTAACCGGGGTTTCGACGTTTTGAAGGAGGGTTTAGTTAATGATTGAAATCGAAAAGCCGAAAATCGAAACGGTTGAACTTAACGAAGATGCTAAATATGGTAAATTCGTAATTGAACCGCTTGAGCGTGGATATGGTACTACTTTGGGTAACTCCTTACGTCGTATTCTTTTATCCTCACTCCCTGGTGCCGCTGTTACTGCTATCCAAATCGATGGCGTATTACATGAATTTTCAACAGTTGAGGGCGTAGTAGAAGACGTTACGACGATCATCTTAAACTTGAAAAAGTTAGCTCTTAAAATCTACTCTGAAGAAGAGAAGACGTTGGAAATTGATGTACAGGGCGAAGGTATTGTCACAGCTGCTGATATTACTCACGATAGTGATGTAGAAATCTTAAATCCAGATTTACACATTGCAACGTTAGCAAAAGATGCGCATTTCCGCGTGCGTTTAACTGCAAAGCGTGGCCGTGGGTATACGCCAGCTGATGCAAATAAAAGCGAAGATCAACCAATAGGAGTAATTCCTATTGATTCTATTTATACTCCAGTATCACGTGTGACTTACCAAGTGGAAAAGACACGTGTCGGACAAGTGGCTAATTATGATAAGCTTACGCTTGATGTATGGACGGATGGAAGCATCGGGCCAAAAGAAGCTATCTCTTTAGGTGCCAAAATCTTAACTGAGCATTTAAATATCTTTGTTGGTTTAACTGATGAAGCACAAAATGCTGAGATTATGGTCGAGAAGGAAGAAGATCAAAAAGAGAAAGTTCTTGAGATGACTATCGAAGAACTAGACCTTTCTGTTCGTTCTTATAATTGCCTAAAACGTGCAGGAATTAATACTGTACAAGAGCTTGCGAACAAAACAGAAGAAGATATGATGAAAGTTCGTAACTTAGGACGTAAATCCTTAGAAGAAGTTAAACATAAACTTGAGGAATTAGGTTTAGGTTTACGTAAAGACGACTGAGGATTTAAACCCATCAACAAAGGAGGGAACTACGAATGGCATACAGAAAATTAGGCCGTACAAGTGCGCAACGTAAAGCTATGTTACGTGATTTAGCTACTGATTTAATTATCAACGAGCGCATCCAAACGACAGAAACTCGTGCAAAAGAACTTCGTTCTGTAGTGGAAAAAATGATCACTTTAGGTAAACGCGGAGATCTTCATGCTCGTCGTCAAGCAGCAGCTTTCATTCGCAATGAAGTAGCTAACGCTGAGACTGGTCAAGATGCACTTCAAAAACTATTCGCTGATGTAGCTCCACGCTATGCTGAGCGCCAAGGCGGATACACTCGTATTGCAAAAATTGGTCCACGTCGCGGAGACGCAGCACCAATGGTAATTATCGAGTTAGTATAATGATAATTAAAAGGGCAGGACAGTTCTTTTCAAGAAACTGGTCATGGCCCTTTTTTTTAAATATAAAAATAGGCTAACTGTGCGAAGGAAAGGGTGCCTTATATTGAAAAAAGAGAAACTTCGGATAGAAAATATATCATTTCAATATCCTGGGGCAGCCACTTATGCATTAAAAGATGTTTCATTTTCCTTATATGAGGGAGAATGGGTATCTATTATTGGACAAAACGGTTCAGGAAAGTCTACACTTGCAAAATTATTGAATGGTTTGTTTTTGCCAGAAGCAGGGACTATTACAGTAAATGATACAATGGTTTTATCAGAGGAAACGGTATGGGATGTTCGAAAACAAATTGGAATGGTATTTCAAAATCCAGATAATCAATTTGTTGGAACAACAGTGCAAGATGATGTTGTATTTGGCTTAGAGAATATCGGAATGCCAAGAGAACAAATGATTGAAAGATTAGAACAGGCCTTGCGACTTGTCCGTATGGAAGATTTTCTTAATGATGAGCCTCATTCCTTATCTGGTGGGCAAAAGCAGCGAGTGGCAATAGCAGGCGTTTTAGCACTTCAACCATCTATTTTAATATTAGATGAAGCAACGTCAATGCTAGACCCTCAAGGGAGACGTGAAGTAGTAGAAACGGTTAGACAACTTGTTACTCAAAAAGGTATTACCGTGTTATCGATTACGCACGATTTAGAAGAAGCGGCACAGTCAGATCGTGTCATTATTTTAAATAAGGGAGAAATATTAGAGGAAGGGACTCCAGAAAAAATTTTCAAATCCTCTCATATGCTCCAAGAAATTGGCTTAGATGTACCGTTTTCAGTGAAAATAGCAGAATTATTAAAAAGAAATGAAATTCTCTTGCAAAATACGCATCTTACAATGGAAAGCTTGGTGAACGAACTTTGGAGATTACATTCCAAAAAGTAGAGCATCGTTATCAATATAAAACTCCATTTGAAAGACGCGCACTTTATGATGTAGATGTGTCGTTTCCAAGTGGGGGCTATTATGCCATTATTGGTCATACTGGTTCAGGTAAGTCAACGATGATTCAACATTTAAATGGTTTATTGCAGCCGACAAATGGTACAGTTCAAATTGGTGAACATTTGATTTCGGCAGGAAAGAAAGAAAAAAAGTTAAAGCCACTACGTAAAAAAGTAGGGGTTGTCTTTCAATTCCCAGAACATCAGTTGTTTGAAGAGACTGTGGAGAAAGATATTTGTTTCGGCCCTACTAATTTTGGAGTATCTGTAGACGAAGCAAGGCAAAAGGCTAGAAAGGCAATTGAACTTGTAGGGCTAGAACCGGAACTGTTAACACGTTCTCCGTTCGAATTAAGTGGTGGACAAATGAGACGTGTTGCTATAGCGGGTGTACTGGCGATGGAACCTGAAGTGCTTGTATTAGATGAACCTACAGCAGGACTAGATCCAAAAGGGCAGAACGAACTTATGGAGATGTTTTATAAGCTGCACAAGGAAAAGGGGCTTACAGTTATCCTTGTAACGCATAATATGGAGGATGCTGCTCAGTATGCGGAGCAGATTGTAGTTATGCATAAAGGAACGGTCTTTTTGCAAGGAAGTGCAGAGGAAGTATTTTCACATGCCGATGAACTAGAGAAAATTGGTGTGGATCTTCCTATGTCATTAAAGTATAAACGTGCAATTGAAGAGAAGTTTGGTATTTCAATTTCAAAGGCTACCTTATCTTTAGAGGATCTTACTCATGAAGTTGTGCAGGTGTTACGAAAAGGTGGTCATGAATCATGCAGCAGTTGATTATTGGGAGATATATCCCGGGGAATTCACTTATTCATCAACTTGATCCACGTACGAAGCTGCTGATTGTCTTTTTATATGTATTTGTTGTTTTCTTAGCAAATAATGCGATTTCATATGGATTTTTATTTTTATATGCACTCATTGCTTTATTTTTTGCAAAAGTGCCGATTCGTTATGTACTTTCGGGCTTAAAACCAATTTTATGGATTTTTCTTTTTACATTTTTCCTGCATATTTTTACAAATAAGGAGGGGGATGTACTATTCCAGCTTGGTTGGTTTTCGATATATGAAAAGGGATTAGAGCAAGGGATATACATTTCTGTACGATTCTTCGTTATTATTTTAATGACGACATTATTAACGTTAACGACGACACCTATTGAAATTACAGATGGTTTGGAGACGTTATTAAAGCCGTTGAAGCGTATAAAGGTTCCTGTTCATGAAATCGCATTAATGATGTCAATTTCTCTTCGTTTTATCCCGACATTAATGGATGAAACGAGTAAAATAATGAAAGCACAAGCGTCACGTGGTATTGATTTTGCCGGGGGACCGATAAAAGATAGAATGAAAGCTATTATTTCACTGCTCGTTCCTCTGTTTATCAGTGCTTTTAAGCGTGCAGAGGACTTAGCCATTGCGATGGAAGCTCGTGGATATCAAAGTGGTGAAGGACGTACTAAATTTAGGCAACTACGCTGGAAAAAAAGCGATACAGTAACGATTGTCAGCTTATTTTGTTTAGCTTGTATTTTGGCATGGATGCGATCGTAATGGAGAATAGAGAAATGGATAGAATAAAATGTACGGTTGCATATGATGGCATGCATTTTTGTGGTTATCAAATTCAGCCGAACCATCGTACTGTTCAACAGGAGATAGAAAAAGCATTGCAGAAATTGCATAAGGGAGAACTTGTTCGTGTTCAGGCATCTGGTAGAACAGATTCTACAGTTCATGCAAAAGGACAAGTAATACACTTTGATACTCCTTTGTCTCTTGAAGAGTGGCAATGGATTAATGCTTTAAACACAATGTTGCCAGATGATATTGTTATTAGGCAAGTAGAGAAAAAAACAGAAGAATTTCATGCACGTTACGGTGTTGAGAAAAAAGAATATCGTTATCGTGTATTATTATCAAAGACTGCGGATGTATTCCGTAGAAATTACGTATATCAATATCCATATCCGCTCGAAATCAACTCTATAAGAAAAGCAATTCCTTATTTTATTGGAACACATGATTTCACTTCTTTTTGTTCGGCAAAAACTGACAAAAAAGATAAAGTGCGAACAATTTATGAAATCGAGTTAATTGAACAAAATGATGAAATAATTTTTCGTTTTGTAGGTAATGGATTTTTATATAATATGGTCAGAATTATTGTTGGTACGTTACTTAGCGTAGGGCAAGGAAAGCTTGATCCTGATAGCATTCCAGAGATTTTAGCGAAACAAAATCGTCAGTTTGCTGGAAAGATGGCTCCAGGTCATGGGCTTTACTTATGGGAGGTAAACTATAACAACTAATCCTGGTGTAACATTTGCTTGACATTAGAAACTCAAAAGTATATCATAACATATGGTATTGTTTCTAAAACCACGATTAGCCCCGGAAGGAAATCGTGTTTAAGATAAACAATAGATTTTTTCTATGGAAAAGATAACGAGGAGGGAAACACATGCGTACGACTTTTATGGCAAAAGCTAACGAAGTTGAGCGTAAATGGTATGTGGTTGATGCTGAAGGTCAAACTTTAGGTCGCCTTGCTAGTGAAGTAGCATCCATTTTACGTGGTAAAAACAAACCTACATTTACACCACACGTTGACACGGGTGATCATGTAATTATTATTAACGCTGAGAAAATTCATTTAACAGGTAATAAATTAAACGATAAAATTTACTACCGTCACACTAACCACCCAGGTGGACTTAAGCAAAGAACAGCTCTTGAAATGCGTACAAACTACCCTGTACAAATGTTAGAGCTTGCAATTAAAGGCATGCTTCCAAAAGGACGCTTAGGCCGTCAAGTTTCTAAGAAACTTAACGTGTATGCTGGAGCAGAGCATCCACACCAAGCACAAAAACCAGAAGTTTACGAACTTCGCGGATAATTAATTAAAGGAGGGCTTACTTTGGCACAGGTTCAATACTATGGCACTGGACGTCGTAAGAGTTCAGTAGCGCGCGTACGCCTAGTTCCAGGCGAAGGACGCGTTATCATTAACGGTCGTGATTTTGAAAACTATATCCCATTTGCTGCATTACGTGAAGTAGTGAAACAACCTCTAGTTGCAACAGAAACTTTAGGTAACTACGATGTACTTGTAAACGTAAATGGTGGTGGATACACTGGTCAAGCTGGTGCTATTCGTCACGGTATTTCTCGCGCTTTATTAAAAGCTGATCCAGAATACCGTCTAACACTAAAACGTGCAGGTCTATTAACTCGTGACGCACGTATGAAAGAGCGTAAAAAATACGGTCTTAAAGGCGCACGTCGTGCACCTCAGTTCTCAAAACGTTAATTTTTGCGAACTACAAACCCCAACCATTTTGGTTGGGGTTTTTTTATGTTTCATTCCTCTTTTGCAATTTTTATAGCTTGGAATATTTTAGTGCTACCGCCACGCGTATGCTTCTTCTTTAGAAGTTTAGACTAATACGTATTAGGGAGGTTTATAAGTACTATGAATGTCATTGTCAGCTTACAAGAAAAACAAAAAGAAAAGCAGTTAAAATACGAGCGGAAGATGTTGCGGGAATTATCATTAAAAACATTGCGTTCAAATATTCGTGATGCCTTTCAAATGCAAGAGCTTCATCGTCAGTATGAAGATTACTGTATTGAATTAGGGATAGAATCTTATTTATTAGGAGCGAGATACAGTAAATTTGGTTATTATGGTGAATCGTTTTTTGATGTGAAATATAGAGCTTTAGAAGAAGAACAACAATTAACTGAAACGCTATTTCAATTTTTAACGAGTATGACTATGCGAGAAATAAAGTTGAAAGATGAGGAATTACTTTTTGAATCTTGTCAGCAGTTTATAGGATTGTGGTGGCAAGAAGGGTATGAAAAAGGTGAAAGAAGATATCGATTAAAGCTTCATTAAGACAAGCATAAACTTTCCTCTTGTCCCATATAAGTAATTAGAGGGACTAGCTGGAGGAGGAAAGGTATGAAGAGAATTCGAATTATCTCTTTTGCACTCGCTGCGGTTGTATTGTTTTTTTTAGTTAAACAAGAATTTCAAATTACAAAATCGTGGCGAGCTTGGAATTTACCCTTATCAGGGAAAGTAATTGTATTAGATGCTGGGCATGGTGGACCAGATGGAGGGGCTGTTGGTGGAAAGGATATTATAGAAAAGGATATTACGCTTGAAATTACAAAAAAGGTACAAGACTATTTACAAGAACAAGGTGCACTAGTTATTTTAACGCGTGAGGGAGATTATGATTTAGCTAACAAAGATACAAAGTCATATAGTAGACGTAAAGCAGAGGATTTAAAAAAACGTGTAGAAATCATCAATAAACCTGATGTAGACTTTTTTGCAAGTATTCATTTAAATGCTTTAACTAGTAGTGGATCGAAAGGCGCACAAACGTTCTATTACCGCTCTTCGATTGAAAATGAACGTGCTGCAAAATTTATACAGGCTGAATTGAGAACAAGTTTAGAAAACACGAATCGTTCTGCTAAGACAATTTCGCATGTATATTTATTAAAGTATTCTAAAACACCAGGTGCTTTAATTGAAGCTGGCTTTTTATCGAATGTGAACGAAAGGTATATGTTAAATTCGGAGAAATATCAGCAAAAGGTAGCAGCTGCAATATACCGTGGTATATTACGTTATTTCACGGAAAAAGGAAATCCTCCAGAATAAGGAGGATTTTTTTGAGCTTCTCTCGTTAACGAAGTTTTCGGAAAATATGTTATACTGGAAATGTAAACGCATTTATTTCAAGGATAAGCAGAGATAAATTAAATTAACATTACGTTATTTTTCATACAGGGGGCTGGGCTAATTATGATAACGAAAGAGCAAGTGGTTGAAGCGTTAGAAGGGATTGTAGATCCGTTTTTACATAAAACATTAAAAGAAACAAGTGCAATTAAAGAGGTAACAGTCAAGCCAGAGAAGGAACATGTGAGTGTCAAAATTGCAATCGTAAAAACCGGTACAGCGGAACAAATGCAGTTGCAGTCTGGAATTGTAAAGTTAGTAAAAGAACTTGGGGCAGCAACAGTTGGACTTCGTTTTGCAGAATTTACAGAAGAGGAATTAGCTCAGTTTGCACCGGAACAAGAAGAAGAGCAAAGTGAATCTTTATTGTCACCTAATTCAAAAACAACATTCTTAGCAGTAGCGAGTGGAAAAGGTGGCGTGGGAAAATCAACTGTTTCCGTTAACCTTGCAGTTGCTTTAGCTCGTTTAGGAAAAAAAGTTGGTATTATTGATGCGGACATTTACGGTTTTAGTGTGCCAGACATGATGGGGATAGAAAAACGTCCTATCGTAAGAGGTGACAAGATAATTCCGGTGGAACGTTTAGGTGTAAAGGTAATCTCAATGGGCTTCTTTGTAGAGGATAATGCACCAGTTATTTGGAGAGGACCTATGCTTGGGAAAATGTTAAACCACTTCTTCACAGAAGTAGAATGGGGCGATTTAGATTATTTAGTACTAGATTTGCCACCAGGCACAGGTGATGTTGCGTTAGATGTGCACTCAATGTTGCCATCTTGCAAAGAGATTATTGTAACGACGCCTCATCCAACAGCTGCGTTTGTAGCAGCGCGTGCTGGAGCGATGGCATTGCGCACTGAACATAGTATTCTTGGTGTTGTTGAGAATATGGCATATTTTGAAAGTAAGGTAACTGGTGAGAAAGAATATGTATTTGGAAAAGGCGGGGGAGATAAGTTAGCTACCGAATTACAAACGAATGTTCTTGGTCGCATTCCGCTACAACAACCCGATTGGAATAAAGAAGACTTTGCTCCTTCAGTATATGAAGATACACATACAACGGGCATTATTTATAGTAAAATAGCTGAAACAGTAATTGATAGAACAGCTGTTACACAAAAATAAAGTGAAACTTTAATCAGTGGGGTTCACCTGTTACTGACAACAATAAGGCTTTTGTTGCTAGTAAACCTTTCGCTTAACTAGAGGGAGCCATTTCGTCTGTTAATAGCAAGATAAAGTAATAACGAGTGAACAATGTATAAATTGTCCACTCGTTATTATAGTTATTATTTTTTACTATTCTTCCTTCTTCCCGCCTTGAGAACCACCGTCACCGCCTGCTTCTTTCTTACCAGATCCGCCTTTTTCAGCTTTTTGCACACCTTTACTAATGATATCAATCATCTTGGCTTGGAAGAGTGGACTTTCAGCAGTTTCTGTTAGTACTTGTTGTAGATATTGACGGTATTCTTTACTCTTCATTGTTTGTAACATCATTTTTTCTACTTCAGGATTTTTCATAATTTCTATAACGCCTGCTTGATATTCAGGGTCTTTTAATAAGGTTTTCATTAATTGGGTTTGTTCTTTCCCCATACTTTTAGCGAACTTCGATGAGAACTCAGGATCTTTAAAGAGCTTTTCCCAGAATTGTTGCCCTTTATCGGATACCATGGCATCTTCAATCGTTTTCTTTACTACTGTTTCATCTAGTATGAGTGCTTGTTTCATTTTTTCATCAGTTAATACATCTTGAATAGCTTTCTTACCTTGATCTGTTTTTAAAATATCAACAATCATTTTCTTTGTTTGATCGTAATCTAGTTCGGATTTCGTTTCTTTTCCTTGTGCGCATGCTGCAAGTGCGATAAGTAGAAAAGAAGAAACGAAAATGAATAGCATCCGTTTCATAAGTTGGAACTCCTTTCAGCACAGTTCTCTCTTTTTAATATAAATATCTTTAAGGAATTTATACATGAACATGGCTAGCTTTTTGAAATTGTCATTGATACAATTTAATTAGAAATATAAGGATAATGGGGGATGTGTTGTGAATAGCCGCAAGTGGGTACGACTATTTTTAACGACGTTGTTTCTTGGTGGAATTAGCACAGTTATTATTGGTTTTGTTTTGGAGTGGGACAAGTACAATAAATTTTTTCAAAATTTCGACGGTAAGGAGATTTTAGCAGTATCTTTCTGGCTGATGGGTGTAGGATTTATTTTTAGTGTTATAAGTCAAATGGGATTCTTTGCATATTTAACAATCCACCGTTTTGGACTAGGGATGTTCCGCTCATCTTCTTTATGGAATGCAGTCCAGCTCTTCTTTATTGCATTCGTATTATTTGATTTTGTGTATTTAAGATCTGTACTTATTGCAAATGGGGAAGTCTCGTTAGGGAATAACATACTTGTTGCTGGAATATTATTTGTGTTTGGAGCAATTGTTGCTTATGTAAAAAGCAAAGAAACAAATAAAAAAGCATTTGTGCCAGCTCTGTTCTTTATGGTTGTTGTAACGATCCTTGAATGGGTACCAGCGCTTCGGATTAATGATACAGATTGGTTATATTTAATGGTTATACCGCTATTGTTATGTAACGCATATCAATTACTTGTATTACATCGTTTAATCGGAAAAACAAGTAAATCAGCTTAATAGAGAGATTTTATACACCAGCAGTTATAATGCTGGAAATGGTATGATTCAAAAAGCTCTACCACCTTCTTGAAAGGTAGTAGAGCTTTTTATGCGTGAAGAGTGGTAGGGAAGAAGCTACTTCACATCTTCACTTTTCGTACTTGTGTTGGAAATAAGTTGTGATACGGATATTTGCTCATATCCATCACTTTTTATTTTTTGCAGGAGCAGCGGTAAAGCTCTATTTGTTTGAAGGGCAGAATCGGATGCGTGTAATAAGACGATATCTCCACCTTTCAAATTATTAGAGACAGTGGAAACGATGTTATTTACACCTGGGTTTTTCCAATCGTTTGAATTATTACTCCAATGCACGACGGTGTATCCAAGTGATTCTGCGATTTTAAGGGTTGCTTTGTTAAATTCGCCACTAGGTGGACGTAACAGCTTGACTTGTTTTACACCAAGTTTCGTAAAAACATCTTGTGCTCGTAAAAGGTCTCGTCTTATTTCATTTGTCTCTAGAGAAGTGTAGGATGTGTAATTGTACCCCATACTACCGATTTCGTGTCCGTCTTTCATGATTCGCTCTACAATATCGGGGTGTCTTTCGGCCCATGCAGCAGAAAGGAAGAATGTTGCATTCTTAATTTCTCTTTCTTTAAGAGTATCTAGGATTGGAATTGCTTTTTTGTCTCCCCAACTAATATCAAACGTAAATGCAACTTGCTTTTTAGCGGTGTCTCCTTTGTAAATTACTTTAGGGCCTGTAGCAGTTGAAAAAGCAGATTCATGTGAATATGTTTTTAAAAAGAGTAGCCATGCTGTAAATAAGGACAGTATCACTATTAAGCTAATGTGTTTAAAATTTCTCTTACTCGTAATAAAAAAGAAAAACATAATATTACGCCCCTTTGTCCAATCCTTTTCAGTTACATATATGCTGTAAATATAAAAAAGAGAACAAAGGATTAATATCGTAAGTAGTGGATATAATGGATGATAGGATTGTGATAATTGAAAATGAGCGGAACGTTTATTGTTGCGTAAGGAATTATTGAGGTGATTGTTTGCTTGGGCTGATGTTGACAAAAGAAGAGAGAAAAGAAATGGAATACATATTGAAGAGAGAATTAGAGGAACTTTTATTTGATTTTGAAGATGAGCGTATTCATGAAGTTGTAAAAAAAGCCATGGAAGAAAGATATAAAATCATTTTCTGTTTATTCCGGAGAGTAGCTAACACAGAAGAATGTATTCGTTATGTAAGAAAAAGAATTTTTTATTAAAAAGTGTTGACGTTAATAGTTTGTATATGTTAAATTAATAACCGTCGCTGATGCGGAAACGCAGAAAACGACAAAAAGAAATTGAAAAACTTAGTTGACATCGAAAAACGAAAATGTTAACATAAGGAAGTCGCAAATGAGCGACCAAGTAGTTCTTTGAAAACTGAACGAAACAAACAACGTGAAACGTCAATTTTTATTTTAGATGCTAGACAAACTAACTTTATTGGAGAGTTTGATCCTGGCTCAGGATGAACGCTG
>NZ_JBPWAP010000035.1:0-57091 GCF_051776705.1 Bacillus cereus group sp. BceL291
CTGTTGTCCCCTTTCAGTTTCCCTCCAAGGTTAGCCAAGTGATACTAGGTCTTTTAGGGTTGACCTAACAGCTTGCAATCACCGTTTTTCCTTGCCCCCTTATGGGCGCACAAAACCTCCACCAAAACCACAAGAACCACCGTAACTCATATTTTCTCCTCCTTTTGGTTTGAAAACTAATAGGTAGTTGATCATTTTAACTGGTTCGTATTATACATTATGTATATATCCCTTTTTTGAGCATGTCTACATAAAAATAAGTAAAAGCACTCGTTTAAAGAGTGCTTTAAAATGGATACCAAAAGTTTTGAAATACGTTTAATTTTAAATATACCGCAACAATAAATATGAAAATACCGGCAAATAAAGCGATGAAATCTTCACGTTTCGCCTTACTTGTATAAAACCATGTACGTTTATCCTTCTTTCCAAATCCTCTTAAATCCATTGCATTTGAAACCGTATCTATTCTTTCTAGAGAATGAATGATTAGTGGCCAGAAAATTAAAACACGGTTCTTCATACGAACCCATAAACTTGCTTCTCCTTTTTCAAAAGCCACTCCTCTCGCTTCTTGCGCGTGTTTAATAATTTTATACTCAGACTGGATGTCAGGAATATAACGTAGTGCAATATTTATTGCATAAGTAATCTTATAATGAATACCAAGTTTACTTAAGCTACTTACAAATTCGCTTGGATCTGTCGTGTAAATAAAAAGAAGTGTAAATGGTAATAACGTAAAATACTTTAATGAAAGTGTAGCTGCATAAAATAATGTTTCATATGTAATCGTTGCATATCCAACATGTAAAAACGCGGTATATGATTCAGTTAATTCAGATCCATGAGTTGGTGTAATCAATAAAATCATGACAGAGTTTAATAAACTAAATGTAAATATGACACTAAAAACAATTAAAATTTTACGAAATGGAATTTTAGCAATGCTGAGCCCGATACACCCAATAATAAATAATATTAGCAACACCCGAAAATCAAAAAACAAAAAAGTAAGCGTCATACAAAAAATAAATAAAAACAATTTCACTATCCCATCCATACGATGAAAATATGTACTATGCACCTTCCTCCCTCCTATTACTGTCTAAATAAAGCTCCATAAATTTTTCTGGACATGCAATCCCACTAAATTTAACAAGCTTGGTTAAAGAACTCTCTCTTAAGTTGGCTCTTTGTAACGTTTCTTGATCGCCTAATACATCAAACACTGTATTATCCGCAATAATTTTCCCTTCATGTAGAACTACTGCACGGTCTGTATATTCTAGCGCGAGATTCATATCGTGAGTGATAAAAACAAATGAAATTCCCTTTTTAGCTAGGTTTTTAATAAAAGACATAAATTGTTTATAGTGATAATAATCTTGTCCCGCTGTCGGTTCATCTAATATGATAAGTTTAGGATTTGTTGTTAATACAGATGCGATTGTTAATCTCTTTTTTTGCCCATAGCTTAGTGCTTGAATTGGCCAATTACGAAATGGATATAAACCACAAATTTTTAAAGTTCCTTCTACTCTATTCTTAATTTCTTCCTTAGAAAAATTATGTAATGTTAATGTAAATGAAACTTCTTCAAAAACAGTAGGCTGTGTAATCATATGATTTGGATTTTGCATCACGTAAGATATGATTTCCCCACGTTTACGAATAGACCAAGAACTAATATCTTCACCTTTTAACAAGATTTTCCCATTTTTCATTTTGTTTATGCCTATAAGACTATGAGCTAATGTTGATTTCCCTGCTCCATTATGTCCTAACAGTGCCACAATTTCTCCTTCATATATTGAAAGGTTTACATTTTCTAATACTTTTTGTTTATTAGAGTATGAAAATGATAAATTCTCCACTTTAAGTAATTCCTTGTTTTTAGTATTCCCTTTTAATATGACTTGTTTCTCCATCCACTCTTTTATAACGTTGCTTACCTTTTCTTTTTGAAGGTTTTCCATTGGATATATTACGTCATTATTACTATCAAAATGTAATCTCTTTAATGCTTCGATGTAAATAGGCTCTCTTAAGCCGATACGTGGTAATATATTTGACGCTAAGATTTCTTTTGGTGTTCCTATCGCAATGACTTTACCTTCATCAATTAATATAACTTTGTCTAAATCCAGGTTTAAAATTTCTTCTATTCTATGTTCGATAATAACAATCGTTTTATTATATTGTTCATGTATATCTTTCATAAGTTTTATCGTATGTAAGGCGCTTAGTGGATCTAAATTAGCTAACGGTTCATCGAACAATAATATATCCGCATTTGTTGTTAATAAACCCGCTAGAGAAACTGTTTGCTTTTGACCTCCTGATAATTCATGTGGACTTTGTTTATGAAACGTATGCATCTTCACCTTTCTTAATGAGTCCGAAACAATCTTTTTCATGTCATCTTGCTTTACACATTCATTTTCTAAATAAAAAGCTACATCTTCCTCTACTGTCAGACCAATAAATTGAGCATCTTGATCTTGCAAAATTGTTCCTACCTGTTTACTTTGTTCAAAAATACTTCCTTCCCTCGGATCTTTACCGGCAATTAAAACGTTACCTGTACTATTCCCTTCGTAAGAAAATGGGATTAGCCCATTTATACAATGAGCTAATGTCGACTTTCCTGAGCCACTTCGTCCAGCAATTAGCACTTTTTCCCCAGGGTATATATGAAAGGTAATATCACTTAAAGTAGGCTGCACAGCATGCCCATATTGAAAGGTGAATTGTTCAAACGAAATAATTGGTTGCATGTTAACATCCCTACTTTTCAATTTTTAAATGTGTATGTTTCTTATTGGATTTCGCCAAACCAATTGTAAGTGGCAATCCAAGTACTAAGAAAACGATGACATCGGAAATTGTTGCTCCTAATACTTGTATAACAATTTTGTCAAATGGTTCTCCCATCACAATAATATCGAATGCCCCAGCAAATATAATAGCAATGACAATACCAACTAGCCCAGTAATTGCTAAATAAGAAATATCCCCCTTGTTAAATGACCCGTTTTTCACACTAAAACCAACTCTTTTTTGAATAAGCCCCATTGAAAAACCAATAATACCTGAACTAATAACCCAGCCCCACCAAATACCCCAGCCAGCAATCGTATCTGTTACGGTATGACCGATAAGTCCGATTAACAGTCCTGCCACTGGACCAAATAATGCTCCAAAAACAGTTAATATAGCTAATGCTGGTTTAATAAATGTATTCGGTGCAATAGAAAATCCCCAAAGTCCTAATATCCCGTATAATGCTGCTCCAATACCGATTGCTACTACTAACTTTGTTGATAATTTGTTCATGACAATTCCCCTCTCATATTAGTCAACTTTTATTACTCTATATTTAATTTAAAAATGAATTATGCATCGACACTCCCTTTCTATACAACAAAAAAATGACCTCTTACATAAGAGGTCATTTTCTTTCACATTCAAGAATCCTCTTATCTTTCAAAAAACACATCGTGTCCTCTGCGGAATTAGCACCTTCCTATAAAATTGCATAGGGGTTGCTGAGGTTTCTTAGGGCCGTTCCCTCCACCTCTCTGGATAAGTATTAATTTGTAATTCGTATTATGGCACTAAAGAATGCAAATTTCAACACTTTTCTTACTATTTTTATTTTTTTGTTAAATAGATCATTTAAATCATTGTATTCTTATCGGAATTATGAAATAATAAATTCAAAATCGTTTCGGGAGGAATGCATTATGAAAGTTATTGGTTTGATTGGAGGATTAAGTTGGGAATCTACATCATTATACTATAAACATATTAATACACTTACACTCTCTCAATACGATCAAAATGCAAAGTTAGTTTTATATAGTATGGACTTTGGTGAAGTAACTACTTTATTACAAAACCATCAATATGAAGAAGTGAAAAATGAACTAGTTACAGTTGCAAAGAAAGTTGAAAAATCTGGGGCTGAATGTTTATTAATGTGTTCAAATACCGTACATCTATTTGCCGAGGAAGTAGAACAAGCAATATCTATCCCGCTTCTTCACATTGGTGATGTAAGTGCTAAAGAAATGGTAGAACAGAGTATAAAACGTATCGGACTATTAGGAACAAAACAAACGATGGAGCAAGATTTCTATAAATCACGATTAGCGAAATATAACATTGAGACAATTATCCCAAATGAAGAGGAAAGAACCTTTATCCACCATGTCATATTAGATGAATTAAGTAGAGGGATCATTTCAGAAACATCTAAAGAAAAGTTATTACAAATTACAAAATCATTAATTCAAAACGGCGCTGAAGGTATATTATTAGGCTGTACTGAAATACCTTTACTTATCTCCCAAAATGATCTTACTGTTCCCGTTTTTGATACTGCTTTTTTACACGCAAATACTGCTGTGCAATTTGCTGGATAAGAATATACAAGCATAAAGGTGAGAACCTCTATGCTTGTATACAGTTACGACTATTTATCCCGCTATTTATGGGTAGTAAAATCCCTACCGATTAAAGTTTTACTTTATTTAAAAGAGATTCAATAACTGCAATTGCTTCTTTTGAACCACCACATTCTAAAAAGCTATCATTAAGTTTTCTTATACCATGTTTATACTTTTCATTTGAAAGAACATCTGTTACGGCCTCTTTTAAAGTGTGCACATTAACATGTTCTTTCAATAGTCTATGTGCCGCTTCAAGCTCAGTTAATCTTTGCGCTATCATTGGCTGGTCTTTATCATGCGGTATTATTACAAATGGGACATTATAATGAATGGCATCGTGTACGCTATTCATACCGCCATGTGTAATAAAAACATCTGCTTCATTTAATATTTCTGATTGAGGTACGTATGGAGCAATTATAAAATTATCTGGTGCTTTCTTAATTTTAGAAATATCATTTCTATCACCAATTGCCATTACAACTATCCCATCAAAATCTGAAAAAGTATCAATACAAGTATTAAAGAATGGTTCGAGTCCTTCAAGCAGTGTTCCCATTGAAATATAAATAACTTTCTTTTCTTTAAGTGATTCCAGTGGAAACTTTATATTTGTTTTACGCTTTGAAATACTCGGTCCAATAAAAATGTTATTTTCTCCGAACGATTCGTTATTAGGTTGGAAATAGCGACTTGTGTATACGAGACAAACATCACCCTTATTATTCATAAATTGAAGATTATTCTTTGGTTTTACTCCAAATTTATGTTCCATCTGATTTAGTAATTTTTCAGAGATTTCCTCTGGTTGGAATGGCATATCTGCATTTGGATGAAAAGGTAATGTCTTCAAAAATTCTGGCGGAATTAAAAATATAGGTGAGGACACTACACCTGGAACTTGTAAATACTCCTTTACTAACTCTCCTGCGCCAAATATATCATAAATTACGAAATCAAAATTTATACTTTCACATAATTGTTTCGTAATTTCTAATATATATAAAGAAGTTTGAACATGCACATGAAAGAAAGCATTTAACCCAGATGAGGTTTCAGCATCAATAGAAATCTCTTTTAATAGATCCGGATGAATATGTACAGTAGCTCCTAAATCTTCAATTCTATCCTTAAAGTTTGCCGTTGTAATATAATGTACGTTATCCCCTCGTTTAGTAAAAGCTTTTACTAAATTTAATGTAGGGTTTACATGTCCCTCTGCTGGAAAATTAACCACTAAAATATTTAGCACTTATTCCTCACTCCTTACATTTCATTGTTTTAATTAAGCATACTGTTATTTGTACAAGTAATCTTCCCCTAATAGTCCTAATATGCTTGCTACATTATATTGATAAATAATTTTCAGTCATCAACATAAAAAAAGCATCTACCTATGTAGATGCCTAACCTTGATAAGGAGTGTTCTGTGAGGTTAGAACAAGCTTTTCTGCTTGTCCTATGCTATTAATATATGATTGATTTTATAAAACGTGAATAGTTAATAGAATTATTTTATCCATTTTATATGATCAAATGGATAAAATACCATTTCTTTTACCTATTATATTTGACTCATCAATAAGTCCAAGTGTATTCCTACTATCTTTACTATGATTACGATTATCACCTAACACAAATAATTTATGCGTAGGAACTTTTATTTCTCTAAAATTTGAAAAACGATTGGATACTTGTGACATATCTAAATGTATATACGACTCATCACGCTTTTTACCGTTAATAAATACCTCATCCTTTTTTAGTTGTATTTTATCCCCCGATAATCCAATAATTCGTTTCACATAGTAAGTAGGCTCGTCTTCTTTTTTTATAATGACAACATCTCCATGATGAAAAGACGATAAACAGACATTTACCTTATTAACAAGTATATAATCTTTTTCATTCAAAGTAGGTTGCATCGAAATTCCTTCTACCATACAAAATAAAAAGGACTTATTAATAAAAATAACCCCTATTATAATTAATATGTAGCTACATATGTTCCTCCAATATTTTAGAATAAACAGCTTCATATATACCTCATTTCTAATCTATCCCCAGATAAAAACGCCTCTAGTTTACAGGAATGCTAGAGACGTTTCGTACATTTTAATTCTCTTTAGAGGCATCTGTTTTTGGCGCTTCACCAGTTAACCGCTTATTTTTCAAATCAAAATAAGCATCTAAAACTTCTTTTCCAATATCGGAGTTAATGCCCGATTTATCATTTTCAACCCACGGTACTACAACAGAAAATGCTACTTCTGGATCATCATATGGCGCATATCCAGCTAATGTTAAGTTATAACATTCTCTACGATCGCCTTTCGCATTTCGCCCAATTGCATTTTCTCCACCATATACAGTTTGTGCGGTCCCTGTTTTACCAGCTGGTTTATATGGTGCTTTTTGGAACGCTCTTACTCCTGTTCCATCTCCTTCTTGAAATACTTTTCTAAATCCTTCTTTTACTTGATTAATATATTCTTGTTTCATATCGATTCTATTTAAAACAACGGGTTCTATTGATTGTACTACTTTACCAACCTCATCTTTTTGAACGGTTTGTTCTCTAATCTCTTGAACAATTTGTGGTTTCATTCGATATCCTCCATTTGCGATAGTCGAAATATATTGTGCAAGCTGAAGTGGTGTATACGTATCATATTGCCCAATAGAATAATCTAATAAGAAACCAGGCTGATTATCTTTTTTTCCAATTTGCCCTGCAGTTTCATTTGGTAAATCAATACCAGTTTGTACACCTAGTCCAAATTGCCTGAAATAATACCTCATTTTATCAAAATATTCTTGTTTAATATCTAGTGAACTATTTTTTACATAATCCACGCCAGCAATTTTTAATGCTATATTAAACATATAAACGTTTGAAGAAACTTGTAACGCTCTTAGATCGTCTATATCACCAAAATTTTTCCAAGACTTCTTTTCCTTAGTTCCTTTAAACTTCATAGGTGCATCATAAAAATGTGTTCCAGGAGTTATTGCATTTGTTTCAAACCCTGTTAACACTGTCGCACCTTTAACCGTTGATCCAAGCTCATATGAACTTGTCAGCGTGCCTAAAGCATAATCTTCTACTTCCATTTTCCCGTCTTTTTCTACAAGCCTTTTCCCAGCCATTGATAATACTTGGCCATTTTTAGGATTCATCATCACTACGAAAGCACGGTCTAACATTGATTCTGATCCTTTATATTGTTTTAATATTTTTTCTATGCTCTCCTCTACTTTTTTTTGCAATTCCATATCTATTGTTAAAGTTAAATTTTTACCGCTTTTTCCTTCCGAAACCGTTTCCGTTCTAATAGTATTTCCTTGTTTATCAGCAATGCTTCTTACTTCTTTTTTTGTACCATGAAGTACATCTTCGTATTGCTGTTCGATATAACTTTTGCCGACCCTATCATTTCGGCTATAATCACGCACTAAATAATAATCTAATCGTTCACGTGGCAATCCTTCATCAGCATTTGAAACGTTACCAAGGACAGAACGGAATAATCCATCATTTACATAGATTCTCTCCCAATCAACTGATGCGTCTACTCCTGGAAGGTTCGCTAAATTTTCACTAATCACCGCATATTCCTGTTCACTAACGTCCTTTTTAATAATTTGAGGTGCCATTTGAAAACCTGAGGTCATTTTACTTTTAATAGCTAACACTTCTATATCTTTAGCCGTTAGTTCTTGAAGATTTTTATCTGTAACGCGTTTCCTTTTTAAATCTTCTATTTTTTTGTCTAGCTCTTTTCCGGTAATATCCTTATCTCGGAACTTATCTATTTCTTTTTTTGATACTAAGTCTTGAGCCAGTTCTGGATTCAATTGCATCCAAAAGTCTTTCTTATCAGTCTCAGTTAACTTATCTATATCTTCTTGTGGCATTTCAATAATATCTGCAAGTTGTCTTGCTGATTTTAATATTTCTTCTTGTTTTACACCTTTCACCTTTGTATATGTAATCGTACGTAAAGACTTATTATCAACTACTGGATTTCCTTCACGATCAAATATTTTCCCACGTGGTACAGAAAGGCCCACGGTTGCATTTTCTCTCTTCTCTAATTCATTTTTATATGTTTCTCCATCAAAAATTTGCACTTTCCCTAACTGAATAATAATGCCAGAGAATAATAAAAATACACAAAGGAATAAAATATTTAACCGGAGAGGTACTACTCTACCACTTTTCTTCTCTTGCTTTTTCACCTTGTCATAATCTCCTCCTTACAATATTTCAAATAATAATCACATTTCTATATTAAAAGTAATGTACAATTTCTATACATTGCTTTGTACAAATATTAATATAATGTTTAAAACTTAATAGAAATTAAAACAAAGGTAAAGAAAAGGTAAAGTTTACTAAATTAAATATAAAAAATACCCAATAACAAAAAGCTTAGTTTTCACTAATCGCTTTGTTATTGGGTATTAATTGATTTAAGAATTACTACTAGTGCGTATTGCTATACATTTGTCGTCACAATTAGAAAGAGATTGTTTACTTAGTACTTTCGGTAAGTAAATAGTTACTGTTGTCCCGACACCAACCTCGCTCATGATACTAATTGTCCCTTGATGACTTTCAATAATTTTATAACTTAACATTAATCCAATACCAGTCCCTTTTTCTTTCGTACTATAAAAAGGTTCACCTAATCTCTTAATTCTTTCTTCAGGTATTCCTATTCCTTCATCTATTACATGAATGATGACACCATCATCATTTATTTCTTTTATGTGAATTGAAATTTCCCCACCATTTGGCATAGCTTCGATTGAATTTTGCAAAATATTAATAAATACTTGTTTCAATTGATTTTCTGAGCATTCAATAATTATATCTTTGTCATCCGTAAATAGTTCAACTTGAATATTTGTCATAATTGCTTTTGTATTCATTAACGATACGACATTTTTAAAAATTTGATAAATATTTTTCTTTTCTGTATTTATCTCATCTGTTTTAGCAATTGCCAGAAATTCTTGCAGGATCGCTTCTATCCTTTCAATTTCAGAGAGCATAAGATCAAAATATTTTTCTTGATCTTCTTTATTAATTTGAAATAACTGTATAAAACCTTTAATTACAGTTAAAGGATTTCTTACTTCATGAGCCACGCCAGCTGCTAATTGACCAATTGCTGCAAGCGTATCTGATTTATTTAGCAATTCTTCTGTCTTTTTTCGCTCTGTAATGTCGCGTACAATAATCATAATTTTATCATGTAATAATGGTAAGCACCTAGCCTCAAAGAAATCAATACTTCCATTAAGTGTGAGTGGATATTCTACAATTACATTCGTTCCTTTTTCCTTCACTTGATTAATGGCTTCCTGAAACTGCTGTGCTACTGAAGATGGTAATACTTCGTAAAACTTTTTTCCCATAAAAGCTTCTGCGGGTACGTAAAACTTTGTAGGAGATCCTGCCTTGTAATCTATAATTGTGCCATCATCTTCTGTTAAGAAACATAAATCTGGTAAAGCTTTAAAAATTAATTCCAGTTCAGATGTTTGTTGTTTTAACTGCTCTTCTATCGCTTTTAAATGTGTAATATCTACACCAACAGCCCAATAACTATATCCTGTTACAGGAAACTGTTCTGATATATTCGACCACATTATTGTTTTGATTTCACCATTTTTACATGTTAAGTGCATTTCCCAATCTCTGAAATTTTTTCCACAAGTTAAAAATTTCTTTTGTATTTGATGGCGATAATTATAATCAGGATACAATAATTGCAGTGCATTTGGATTTCCAATTATTTCTTCAGCGGTATAACCTGTTACAATTTCACATTCTCGATTCCACAAAACAAAATCTCCATTATAATCAAGCGCATCGACCATAACAGGCATGTTTTGTAAAATCGTATGTAGTTCCTCCTCTTTCCGAGAAAGCAACGTTGTACTTTTACTTTGAAATACTTTTATTGCGCCATCTAAAATTAAACTTGAGAGCATTTCAAAGTATTTTTGACAACTGAAAATTTCACTTTTTTTGGACCATACAACAAAAGATCCTAAATGTTGATTGTATAAGAAAATGGGGATTTCAATCTTTGGAAGTTTACTCTTTTTTATCTCATTCATTCCGAATGAAAAAACACATTCTTTTTCAGCATCAAGAAGTTGATGTGATATATTAGTTAATTTATAAAATTGTTCTGCCATGGTTTCTATTGTACTCACATCAATAAGTTCCATTAGCCGCGAATTCATTCCTTTTTCACCTCAATATGTAAAATTAATACAAATCTAAAATTCATACTTCTCCATTATACGAAGAAAGCTAGTGTAGGTATATAGCTGTAGAATAATTATTCGAACAAATTTTATTTTTCAATTAAAATAAGAAAAGAATATATATACTGAATATACCTTTAATTAGTATATATTTCGTTGATTCCTCACTTATTGTCTAGTAACTTGAATTCCTCCTTACATTCACTGAATTTTCACTTGAGAGTCATACACGTTACTAATAGCGGTATAAACATGCAATAAGTATAAAGTTCATAAAATATTCACAATTTTTATGAAAAATATAAACATTTATTCCAATATATTCTATATAATAAAATGTAATAAGGCTTCTATGAATCTCATAGAATACCTTACCCCTAATAAAAAAGAAAAAAGAATCCATTTGGATTCTTTTTTCTTTTTTAATTACATTACATATTTATATAAAGCATGTGCCACACCATGTTCTTCATTTGATAACGTTTCGTATTTACACATTGCTTTTATTTCTTCTACTGCATTCCCCATTGCAATTGATATGTTCGCTTTTTCCATCATAGAAACATCGTTTAGCCCATCACCTATCGCTACAGTGTTTTCAACCGGAATATTAAGATGTTCTGCTAAAGTATATAATCCATTCCCTTTTTGAGCATCTCGATGATTAATCTCTAAATTGTGCCAATATGAAGATGTAATTGCTAAATTTGTATTATGAAGAAATGTTTCTTTGAGTTTTTTTAATTTCTCAATTTCATAAGAAAATGGTAATAGTTTATGCACATGTATATCTGTTTCTACAATTGGTTTACAACTTTCCGCACTATGAAACGCTGTATGCTCAAGATATAATGCTGCGATTGTTTCTAACTCTTTCAAGTCGAAATTTTCTTTTGAATTCTTCACATGCTCAATTTCATTACGTACACTCTCTACTCCATAATCCGGTACATACACACCTTTATCAGTATAGAGCTGATAATATAAACCATTCTCTTCAAGATATTCTACAATTTCAAGTGCCTGCATATTTTGAATTGGATATCTCTTCATCATTTTTTTATCTTTATATATAAGAGCACCATTTTCCGCAATGATTGGACACTCTAAATCAACTTCTAACAATAATCGCTCAATGTCAACAATTGAACGTCCTGTACAAATTGCTACAACATGGCCAGCTTCTTGACATGTTCGAATTGCTTCTGCATTTTCTTTACTTATCATTTTATTCCCCGAAAGAAGAGTTCCATCTAAATCAATTGCGATTAATTTCATTATTTCTTCACCACTTTCTATAAATACACGAGTTCTAATTAATTATTAGGTATCGTTTTCATACAATCCTCGTGAGGTACTTCTTATTTATAATTTATGAAAAGCGTTTCAGGTCAAGAAATAATTAAAAATAAAATCCAAAGCTTTTCTTTTTAAAAAAGCTTTGGATTTTAAACTATGAATTATAACTAATGTATTTTGTCTCACACATGTACACATTTTTTTCTTCAGTTGGGATATATACTTTAAACTTTTCTAACCGTTTTCCATAGACATGAATCGTAATAACGCTTTCATTTTTGCTAATTTCAAGAATATGACAATCCGCTGGTGGAATTACTTTATCTGTTTCTCCTTCTCCCAAATAAAGATTTCCTGTATGTGTTAAATAAACAAGTGAATTTCCAAGTTGTTTCGTTTGTATAAAGTTCTGCACCATAATCCTTCCTGAAAAAACGCCTTCTACTCCCCATGTGCCGTCATGATCATGTAAAGGTGTAGATTGTCCATCTTTCCATACGAGAGCTAGTACTTCAAAACGTTTGAGCGGATCTTCATACAATAAATGTCGTGCATATTGAGTCAAATTGGCCTTCTGTTTATCTAACGGAAGCCATGTTTTCTTTTCTAAAAGTTCTTCTAGTAACTTTTCAATGCCACACACTATTTCTTCTTCAAATAAATCGTTTTCCATAAGATCTGTAACACCTTTAATAAACTTTTGAAATGATTTACTTCCATTACAAGTCAACATAAGAATCCTCCTCTACGTTTTATACAATTCCATATTAAGGTGATTACCGAAAACTCACAATTGAGAAACAAAAAACAAGATGCAAATGTATGCACCTTGTTAAGATTTTTATTTAGCTTTCAATCGAATAGGTAAGTATTTTAATGTTTGTTCATTTTCCAATATACATTTTTCTAAACAGAAAGATGGAGATAGCTCTATTTTTTCAAAAGCATTTATAAAGGTAGTTAATGCAATCTCAGCCTCTAAACGTGCAAGTGGTGCTCCTAAGCAAAAGTGAGGACCTTTCCCAAAGGTTAAATGCTTTTCATTTCCTGTTCGATGTACATTAAATTGAGAGGCTTGTGAAAATTTTTTCTCGTCTAAATTCGCTGCACTAACCCACGCAACAATCATCTGATCCTTTTTCATTAAAGAACCAAATATATTTGTATCCTCTGTAATCCTCCGGGCTAATGTAACAGGAAAGCGATAGCGTAATACTTCCTCAATCGCTTTTGAAATTAAGTTAGGTTCTTTTCTTAACTCTTCATAAATTCCAGGTGAATCTACTAAAAAGCAATAAAAGCTATTAATAATTAAATTTGTAGTGGTTTCATTCCCAGCTGCTAGTAAACCTAATGAAAAGGTTACAATTTCTTCATCGGTTAATCTTTCGCCTTCATATTCAGCTCGGATTAAATCAGAAATGATATCATCGGTTAAATGATATCTCTTTTCCTGAACAATCGGTAGAAGGTATGCTTTGAATTCATTTAATGCTATCCCTTTCTCAGCATCCAGATCATTAAACTTTTCTTTACTATACGGCATAAATAAAATATCAGACCATTCTTTAATTTTTTTACGATCTGTTGTTGGGACTCCTAATAAATCAGAAATAACGGTAACAGGTAAAGGTGCAGCAAACTGTTCAACGATATTAACTTCACTACATTTTTCGATATGTTGTACAAGTTCATCTGCGATAGCCTGTATTCGAGGTTTCCACTGTTCTAAACTTCTTGGAGTAAATGCCTTAGAAACAATGGAACGTACATTGCGATGTTCTGGTGGATCTGTAGAGTTTATATTTATTCTAGTTTCTAAAGGAGGGATTGAGAATTGTCTGCGCTCCCTTCTACTTGAAAATAAGCGATAATCTGATAAAACACGATTTACATCATCATATAAAAAAACATTCCATACATCCTGCTCTTCATCATAATGAACTGGGTGATTATCCCTCATCAAACGATACCATTCATATGGATTCCATAATTCTTCTTTTGTTTTCAGCTTTGAAATTTCATGAACTAAAATAACATTTTCAGGTGAAGCCATAGTTCTTTCCTCCCTTTTCTTTTACAATAAAAGTGATAGGTCGGCAGTTCAAAGTTGTATAAACTATCATATGTTATTTTAACATATACTAAAGGGGATTTTTCATTAGAGAACTTGAGAAATATATAAGGGGGATTTTTATGTACGTTGATATTTTACTACTAGCAGAATTAACGACCGGACCAAAACATGGATATGAAATCAAAAAAAATGTTCAAAATCGTTTAGGTGAGAATTTTGAATTAAATCACAACATGCTTTACCCTGCCCTTCGGCGCTTTGAAAATATGGGTGCTATAACGAAAAAAATACATAAACAAGTTGGAAAACCAAACCGAAATATGTACGATATAACAGAAACAGGAGAAGAAATTTTTTCTGAAATGTTACGAGAGTTTCCCGAAAAACTTGCGACAAATAATGCAGAATTTCTTGTTCGTATCGCGCTATTTGAAAAACTTGAATATGAAGCTAGAAAAGAGATTTTGACTGTACGTCAAAACGTACTACATAGTCAACTTACCGCTATTCAGTCTCTAGAAGTTACCTCAGCCTTTATTACTGAAGTCATTGAATTTAGTAAATCACGAATTGAACATGAATTGAGTTGGATTACATCACTTATGAAGAAAATATGAAAAAATAACAAAAAAAGTTAAAATTAATGAATGAAAATGATATTTATTATCAATACTATCATTAATAAAAGGGCAACCACGATTTGGCTACCCTTAAAGAATTTACACTTCTGGATCAAATGTTTTGCAATCTGTTTCTTCCGTTGTAGATGCATGTTTACCTTTATGACTTACTACGTAAATTGCCTCTGCACTACATTTATTACCGTTCGCCCAAAATTTACAGTTGTTTACTTCACATAAAACGTCTTGTGCCATAGTATCACACCTCCTTGTTCTATTATCATTAACAAAATTCGGAGGTATGATACTATTTGTCATCCATTTTTCATTCCCTTTTTAGCTTTCTTAATGGTTCAATATCTCCGCGTACAATAGCATCAATATTTCCAGTTATTTTTTCAATATCAAAATGCCACCATTGAATTTGCAATAATTCTTGAATTATTTCATTTGAAAATCTCTCTTTTATTTTATTTGCAGGGTTTCCACCAACAATTGTATATGGTGCGACGTCTCTAGTCACAACAGATTTAGCTGCAATGATTGCACCATCCCCTATTTTTATTCCGGGCATAATTGTTGTATCCATACCAATCCAAACGTCATTTCCTATAACTGTATCACCTTTATAAGGTAAATCAGACAAACTAGGTGTATACTTCTCCCACCCATTTCCAAATATATTAAATGGATATGCCGAAAATCCATCCATCCGATGATTGGCTCCGTTCATAATAAAGTTAACTCCAGATGCAATACAACAAAACTTTCCAATAGTAAGGCGATCTCCAAGAAATTCATAATGATGTAATACTCGATCTTCAAATGTTTCTCCATCTTTCGCATCATAATAAGAATAGTCACCAACAAGTATATTAGGTTTTGTTATTATATTTTTTATAAATTGAACGTTTTGATTGCCTTCAATAGGGTATTTAACATTTGGATTAGGATTCATTTTGTATAGCACTTCCTTTACCACTTATTTCACTTTCTACCGCTATTACTGGCTTTAAATTGTATATAGGTAAAATAAACAATAATCCAATTATAAAAAGTAAAGCCGTCCCTTCATACATCATACTTAATGAAAACATCTCTTTTAATGAGCCAGCTATACTCATCGTTACTACCATTGAACCGGTAAAAAGCGGACTTAAAATACCATTTACACGACCTATAAAATCGGTATCGCTATTTTGAATAATAAGCGTATTAATACCAATTTGGATACAAGGAAGAGCTAAACCACTAAAAAGCTGCGCTGTAAGTGTCACCCATAAATTTGTAGAATATCCTATAATGCCAATACCAATTGCTTGACCAAGCATACCGATAATTAACATCTTTTGCGGAGCAACGTTTTTCGCAAATACCATTGCTAATGCTCCGCCAACAATCATTCCCGCACCATTTACTGTTAGTAGCCACTGTAAACTCTCTTTTGATAATCCTAACTGCTCAGTCACAATAAATATACCTAATGGCTGAATTAATCCTATACCTAGTCCTGCAGCCATAAAACAAAGCCCTAGCAAAGTTAATGCTTTTTTCTTTTTGACATACTTAATACCATCCTTCATCTCCTGCAACAGAGTGATATCCTTCTTTTCTACGTCGTTTTCAAGATCTTTCGGAAGGAATAACAATACAACTGCCGCAAGTAAAAACGAAATACCTGTTATGATGATTGAAATATAAATTCCAAAACTATGAAAGATAAATGTCCCTAGTATTGGTCCTAATACCATAAATATTGCAAATATCGTTTGATATATAGACATTGCTAATTGAATTTGTTCCGTTGATAAATGTTGTTTAAACAACTTCATTCCAGATGGTTGTGAAAACTGTGAAAGGATTGCAGAGATGAGTGTCACAAAAAACACAATTTTCCACGTTCCAAACATAAGCGTAATTAATACAGCGAATACTGAAATGGAACTTAACGTTTCACACCATATCATTGTCTTCCTTGGCTTCCACCTATCAGCAAAAGTACCGCCAATAAATGAAAAAATAAAAATTGGAGCGAATTCAGCAACTGAAATCATCGAAATAGCAAAAGCATCACCTTTTGTCATTTCCATTACATATAGTAATACCGCAAAGTTTCGAACCCATATTCCTATTTGTAAAAATAATGCTGATGCTAAAATCCCTTGAACAAACCGATTTTTTAATACTTGTGATACCCCATTGTTTTGTTTCGTTACTACATTTGTCGACATAAAAAAGCCTCCTATTTCATGTTCTGAACAGGAGGCAGCACAAATCATATAAAAAGACTATATATTCGCAGAGCGAAATACATCCCTTTTCTATAAATGTACAGACTAACCCTATTCAGAAGAATATTTCGTTTTTTAACGAAGATCTCTTACAAATAGAATTAGTTGATCATTGGGATGTTTTCACCCTTCCGTTTCGAATTTAAATAACACATACATACTCTATGTAAATCATTTTCGATGTATGCATGTCTCCTTTTAACTATTCTAGAAAGTTAAAGGCAATTCCTCTAAAGAACGCATTAAATAGTTACCTTGCCATTTAATTTCTTCACGATTCCCTTTTATTTGTAGTTCAGGCATTCGATTAAACAAAGTAGTAATAGCAATCTTTGCTTCTAACCTCGCAAGTGGAGCGCCTAAACAGAAATGGCTACCATGACCAAAGGCAATATGACGATTATTTTCCCGAGTAATATCGAATACTTCTGGGTTTTCAAATACAGTTTCATCACGATTTGCAGAAGCTAAGGCAATGACAACCATATCTCCTTTTTCGATTGTTCGGTCGTGAATTTGAAAAGGTTCCGCTGCCCATCTTGCAGTTGTAACCTCAACTGGAGAATAATAACGCAATCCTTCCTCAATAGCCGAATCAATTAGTTTTGGATTATCTTTTAATAACTGTAATTGATTTGGATTTTCAAGAAGTGCTAATACCGTATTTGTAATTAAATTCACTGTCGTCTCGTGTCCTGCTACAATTAATAGCATTATCATTGAATATAGTTCCCGAGCGCTAAGTTTATGCCCTTCACTCTCTGCAAGTATTAAAGCACTCACTAAGTCTTCTTTTGGCTCTTTTCGTTTAATATCAACTAAATATTGAAGATATGTAATAAACTCAGATAGTTGTTTTTCGGTCTCTTTTATTTCTTCAGGTGTTTCTGGTGATGCAATAACAGCATGAGACCAAATTCTAAATTTCGCTTGATCTTCTTTTGGAATACCGAGCATCTCACTTATTACAATAATCGGTAATGGAAATGAATAATCATCCACAAGATTTAATGTACCTTTTCGCTCTATATCACTTATCAAATCATCTGCTATTTTCTCAATTCTTTTGTCTAATTGTGCAATCATCTTCGGTGTAAAAGCTTTTTGAACTAAAGATCGTAAACGACTGTGGTTAGGTGGATCTGAATTTAGCATATGTGTTGTTAAGTGGTCACTATTATCAACGGAAAGATACATGTTCTTTATATCTTGAGAAAACACATTTGTCCAATCTTTTTTTAAACGATTATCTTTTAAAAGTGGCAGAGCATCTTCATATCTAGTAATGAGCCATTCTTTACCGATTTCAACTTGGTTTACAAATAATATAGGTTGTTTTTTTCGCGATTCTTTATAAATTTCATACGCATCTTCTTTAAACTGAGCTGAAGCTAAATTAATGCCATCCTCTATGCTTAACCCAACTTTGTTTTTCATTGACATTGTATTCCCTCACTCTCATTTGTTTTTGAAAATCAACCCAACATATGCATTATACTCTAATAAAAAAGTGAAAATTGTAAATTTTTAATCAAAATCTTACTTCGTATATTGAAAAATAAAAAAGTGAGAGAGTAAAATCGTTTCACTCTCCCACTTCTCTTTATGCGAAGCACATAAAATTACTAATTTGTTGATAGCGATAACTTACTTTACGACGACGACCACCTTGCCACGTGTAACCTGACACTCCATTTCTTCTCACTTCAGTCGGGAAGAACCATAAATCTCTTCCGAAAGGACCAGGACGATGTAAGCGTAAATAGCCCCATCTTCCTAGACAGTTACACATCCATGATTTCATATTACCTGGTTGTGCTGGAGAAGCAAATGTAGACGGTAACGACGGCGCTTGTGACGGAGGTGGTGACGTTGGAGCATCTTCTGCATCATCTGGTCTGTAATCTTCTTGTTCAATATCTCTCACTTCATTTGTAGGTTCATACCCGTAGTCATGTGGATTATAATACATCGCTTGATCATATGGATAATTTTGTTGGTTATACATATTAACAAATCACCTTCTTTTCATTCATTACCTTTACCATTCATATGTGATATGCCCTCTCTGGGAAGCTTATGTATAGCCCAAATTCAACTTAAAAAGCTCGTATTATTAAAAATACGAGCCTTTCAAAAATAGAATGTGTTTATTATTTCCTTAACTTCACACTATAAAAACGCATTTCATCTAACGAACCTTCAAATTCAAATACTTCTTGTTTAATTAATTGTTTCAAGCGATATTCTAAGAAAGTATCTCCAACTAACTGTTCAACAAGACCAAGTGCTTCACCAATTACTCTAGGAGCTTTAAGGAACTCTCGATCAGCACCCACACTTTTCGCGCATTCAATTATAAATTGATCAAAATAATCTTCCTGTACAGAATGCACTTCATTTTCTTTCCAAACTCTTAAACATTCTATGCTTTCCGATAATCTATCCCACTCATTTTCAAACTTCATGCGCTTCTCTTCAGTTAAATAAGGTAGCTTTATAAAACTTTTTTGGAATAGAGCTAAACTTTCAGGTGGTAATTCTCCCGTTCCACGAATATCATACTCTTGTTTTAATATTTCTCTACTTGCTTCAGACGTATTAATAACTCGAATGTTTTTCTTATCCTTTAATTGTGCCATTACAAAACTTAGGCCTACATGTTCATGTGCATTATCAGCCTTCCAAATTGTAATAGGCGTTTCAACAGGAATAGTATGTAGTTCTTCTATAGTTGCTATAAATCTTGATAAATATTCTTCTTCAAAATAACTATCATAAGCAGTTAAGTTATTTATTAACCACTTCTGTCTTACTAGTTGCCCCTCATTCGTATGCAACCTATATATCGGTCCAATTGAAAAGAATTCCGAAAAAGCAACAACACTCTCTTCAAATAATTCTTCTTGACTTAACATATATTTTAAGCAACCAGCCGTTGAATCATCAAAAGCAATATGTACGTGCGTACTTTCTTTTACATTCCCTTTATAAGTAGGATTACTCGTTAATTGTTTCGGAATATCCATCAAATTTTTAATTGTATCTTCACTATAGTTTTCTTCTAATAAGTTTAACTGTATGAGAATACTTTGAAGTAAATCTTTAGCCTCATCTTCGTACATATCCTCTACAGCATTTTTAATTTTATCTATCACACAAATCCCTCTATTCATTTCAAAAATAACGTAGATTATAGTGTATCATTTTAGTATAGTTCTTTAAAGTCAAATCCAGATTGCTACAGCAATCTGGATTTTCAACAAAAGCTCTCCTTATATTTTTGAATTGCTAAGTATTTTACTTTGAAAATCTTTGTATCTAAATGTATAATTATATAAAAACAAAGATATAGGAGCTATATTTATGGAGAAAGTACTTACTAATTATAAACATTACTTAAAAAATTGGAGATTTATATTTATTTGCATACTACCTGCTATTGCCTTATTCGTTACTTTCTATGTCATCTTCGAACTACTGTTTCATCAAAATTTCTACTTATCTAACTTAATTTCTGCTATCATATTATTTTTAATATTTATTAACGTTAAAGATAAATTTAACATTAAAGGCTAAAGAACACTATTTCAAAATAGCCCTTTATTATTGCATCCTACTATAAAATAAGACTCGTAGTAGATTTTCATAAAAAATAAGAGCACCCTGCAATTGGATGCTCTTATGTGATTAGAGGTTTTTTCTGAGTATTAAGTAGGACACGAAGATCTTGTCCTACTATATAATATATGCTTGTACTTATTATTTCGTGCATGTATTAAGAACCATGTTCAGGTACTTAATATATGCATAGTCATTGCTATAAAATCTACTCAAATATTTACTGTACGATTATCATATTTATAAATTAAAAAACATCCCTAATGGATGTTTTTTATCTAACATTTTAAGCTTCCATAAACTTAGCCGGTACACCAATTTTTTCAACTACAGAAGATATATTAGTAGGATTAATCATTACATTTTCAATACATACTAATTTATTTTCTAATATCCCATTCTCTGTAGTAATAAGTTCTTTAAACCGATCTAAAGTCATTGAGAATTTATGTTCACTTCCACCATTCATACTAACTTTTACATACTTCATAGTGTCACCGCCTTTCATAATAATTTACATTTCGACAAGAAGGCGCTTACATCCTTTTTATTTACTCTTAGATTTCTCACGTTTACATATATGTTGAGAAAAGAAACTACTATTATTCACTCACAAAATTATCGCTAATAGGAAAGATAAAGATAAAAATGCACAAAGTGGAATATATAAACCGGTATCCATTCTTGCAAAGTGCGTATCTTTTTGTCGTTTAAAGATACCAAAATAGTTAAACTCACCAATCACTCTAATAGAAAAGACAATCATACAAATCCAGGAACCGACTTGAATAATAACATTAGGAACTGCAAAATGAACAATATTTGCTTGTTGCAACAAAATTATTGCTGCCATACTTAATAATAATGCAATGAACAATGTCATTCGGGCGCGAGGTGTAAACGCCTTTTCCCCTGATTTAGTTGGAATAACACTATTTGTCCCCCAATTACCTCCGAAAGCCCAATATACATGTAAAAAGCTAACTAAGAATAATATGCAAGCAGATATATATGTAATGATAAGCATTTTATCCTCCCCTTATTTTAGTTCCTATCTATAAAATATGCTATTCCCCTCCGCAATAGCAACCTTCATTTCATTACATAAAAAAACCGTAATGATTTATCAATATTAAGATAAGTCATTACGGGGTTATTAAACTTCATTATGCATTATACCTATTTCTTCGGCGTTCCATCCTTGTTTGACCTTGAACTGCATTTTCTTTGTATGGATCTATTTTCTCTGTCATTTCATACGTTGCAACTGGTTCTTCGTACTTATATTCATGGATTTTTTCTGGCATTTTACTTTTAGATTCTTTCCCACCAAACTTAAATAGTTTCATCTTTAATTTCGGTAATCTTGGAAGACGAATCTTAAATGATAATCTTTTGCGTTTCTTTTTTGGTCCAAGTAGATTTATATTTTCTTTATTATTATCTTTCTCTTTGCGGTGAATGAACATCGCAAGTAATCCTCCTATTACAAGTCCTCCAATTAATAGTAATATATATACATAATGGCTTGTCATTAAACTCGTTATGCGTTCAAGTATGACTAACGACTGTACTTCTTTTATATCCCATAGTAAAGCGGCCCATAATGAGAATAAGCCCAAAGTAAGTCCATATGTACGAAAACGGAATAAACATGGAATTAACGCGACACATGCAGCAATTTTCGCATTTGCTATGATTGAGCTTGTTGAAATATCTTGATGCCAAATAACTAACAGTAATGTTATAAATGGCGCATACGCTATCCAACTGCATATACGTGAATACATCTTTTTAGCAAAATAACTACCGAAACTAGTAAAAAATAAAAGCCCTCCAATATATATAGATTGTTCTAGAGGGATTTGCTTTGTAAGTCCTGCAATTGGAAAGAGGCCGCTCAGTAGCATTAAGAGCACATCTAATTTCTTCACAATTCCCCATTCCTTTCAAATTTTTTCAATTAATAAAAATCGTTTTTCCATATGAAATAGTTTTTGTATTTCTAAAAAACATATTAATCCTGTCTGCACATAAAGTAAATATGTAAACGAAAAGATACTTGACAAAGGATATCCTTATTTACATGAAAAAATGACAAATCCTGATCGATATAACGAGCAGGATTTGTTTACTAGTATTTAAAGTAGAATAATTGAATCTTTCTTTTCTACTTTTACTACATCTACATCCAATTCATCATCAAATTCTTTAAACTCTCTTGCATCTATGTCAGTAATATAACTCTTTATTACCTTTTCCATATGCATGGAATATGTCATGTGTACATTCTTTTTCGAAAGCATACTAGAATTACAGCACATGTAATGTATCATTTTAGCGATATAATCCCTTTCTACAGGTTTTACACCTAATGGTAGAATTTCAAGTATATATCGCTGAAAAATCCCACTACAATTAAGTGAATATTCACCAGTGCTATAATACATCCCTTTTTGATCTGCATATAAGCCAATGCTATCTAGAGCATCATCACATTCTATTACACCGTAACTTGGTACATCAAAACCTGTATTTATTCTAATAATATTTAAATTTGGAACCTTTAACACCTCTGGAACAATATCAGGTAAAATATCTGTATTAATTTCTTTATTTTGTAACTTTTTTATCCAATACCTTCTCAAATTTGCATCTACAATGAAGTAAACTTGTTCATTTTGTTCTTTTGCATATTGTACAATTTCCATTAATGTTTCGGAAACATATTGTTTAAAAAGAGCTCCCATATCATTTCTCTTTGATGGTTGTGGTAAAAATGCATTATGTTTATTTATATTTAATAATACGTAATCAATCGTTTGCCATTCTGTATTCCCATATAATTTATATAAAATTTCTTTTCCTTTTATTTTTGAAAGAATAGGTAAGAAATCAAATTTCGATATTCGTTCAATTGATAAATTCACATATATACAAGGTAAATTTATCTTATTCCAACTACGCTTCAAAAATCCTTTTTGCTCTAATAAACTAAAAACACTATTTACAATTGTTTTACGCGATACACTTTGGCCTATAAATAAATTAATAAATGTTGAAATACGGTTTGCTCGTGCAAATCCCTCTCTAATGATTTGTTTTGGATCAATTTTTTCTCGTCCATTACAATTTTTCAATGCGATTAATGCTAATGTCGCATCACTGCGCTCGCCCGCGGTAGCATAGACAGCTTTCGTAACATCATCTACAAGATTTGTTTTATATTTTTGGCAATATTGCATTTTATATGGATTTTGTAACACCTTTTCAATATTGTATCTCACAACCTTTAATAACACTGGAAAATCTGTATTCAATACGTAAGTATTTTCACCAACTTTAGTCAAAATAATTTCACTATCAAGTAATGCTTGTTCTATTTCCAGCATTATATTTTCAGACCAAACCTCTAATGTTAATGTCTCTAATCCTTTTGGTGCAAATAAAGGAAATAATTCATTTTTGTTATTTGTTGCTACCTTTTTACATTCTGGAAGTATTGTGAAATAAGAGAATTTACGCTGAAATTCTTTAAATAAATACTCTCTTTCCTTTACTTTTATACCCGGTTCTATTTTAGTACCTTGAACTTTATAAATTCTCTCATTGTATGGAAATAACACCCTTTTATTTTCCCCTACAATATAATCTTTCGGATATTGGAGAATATGGTCTAAATCCACCTCTCCCCCTATTTGAAAATCATCTTTTAAATTTCTAAATATTTTAATCCATTTCATACCGGTTGTAGCTTGTTGTATTTTTAGTTTTACAAACCGTATTTTTTTATTATTTGACGCAAACTCTGAGGTAGAAATCAATATCATGCCTCGTTTCCGTCTTAAAAGTAAAGGAATATCTGGATGATTATATTCTTGATAAAATCTCCGAATCCCTATTGAAATATTTAATAATGGAGCGTTCTCACCACCGCGGGTTATGCATTGAAATCGATATACATAGGAGAAAAAATCTTGTGTTTTTTCATCTTTTATCGGCTCTGACATCGCCTCACAAATATTTTGTGATCTCAGAGGAGAAAAATAGAATTCTTCTTCATTTGTATTTTCTAAATATATAGGACGCTCACAAAAAATATGTGAGATTAAAGCGGGTATCCACTTAGAATACGTTTCATTATCATGTAGTACTGGCAAATTAGAAATCAAATCGGATTGCCATTCATATTTTGGTGGTTCTACTAATCTATTTGGCTTCCAATCATGAATAATCTCATACCAACTTTGAAAAATATAATCGAGCTGCTCTTGTTTAATAGGTTCTTTTGATACAATCCATGGTGTATTTTCATTTAATACGTACGGATTATGCTGAATAAACAATATATCTGAAAACATATCATACAATCTTTCATTCAAACGTTTCAACTTACTCGTTAATAAAAATGTCTTATAATGTATCTCTACGATGTCCAGCCATTCAATAGGAAAGTATATAAATGATACCTTTTCATTTAAAAGGGGTTCTACTATATTTTCAAATGTTAGCAGCCTTAATTTTTTCATAAAATGATTCCTTCCTTTCTTCAGTTGTCTTGATTATCAAAAAGCTAGAACAATAGTTACTTAATCTAATCCATTTAAATCAAGTATTTAAAAGAAAAGTAAAAACTATTTATCTGAATAAAACATTATCAAATCGACTCTTTTAACAATTAAAAGTAATTATCATATACAGCACCTCATTATATTTATATTTTAATACATCTAAATTATACAATTTATATAATGTATTGTACTTATCATTTACAAAAAATTTACAAAAAACTAAAAAAGAACACCTTAAATCGGCGCTCTCTTTACAAATATTAAGCGTTATGTAATTGAACATATAGATAACAGTAATCCTCCAAATGAAATTGTTCCTAGTAAACCTACTACAAATCCTGTTAAACAAATACAATCAGCAAGACAAATAGAAGACTGCGATAACGGAACGAATGACCTACTTGTACCCGAACCATATTGTTTTATCTTCTCATAATTCATATCTAACATTAAATGTAGACATGTTACACCATCCTCAATAGTATGTACAGATTCTTTTTCTAATCGCTCCAATAATTTACTATCAAAAGCAACTGCTAGAGGGTACTGCTTATCCGATTTCATATTTTGATAAATTAGTTGCAAACGAGATAATATATTATTTTTCTTCTTTTCAGATGTTACTGTACATTTCATATTATTAAATTCATTTAATAACAGTGATAATTCATCTCTTTTTCCGTATAAATCTTTAGCTATTTTTCTCTTTAGTTTATACGAATGGAAAATAGATTTTAGTTCAACCATATTCATACACTTCCTAATTACATAGTATTTACCCTATTATTTTGTAGATAAACAGTACTTTTTAATCTTATTTAAAATACACTTAAGCAACTTATTTTACTATCGATTAACATTACATTAACCTTACACGGTTGTAATAAAATCATTAGCTAGAAGGAATCAATGCCCAAACTAGACAGATATTTAATGATAAAACCATAAGAAAAAAACAATGATTAGATTTTAAATCTAGTCATTGCTTTATCCATCACATCTTGATTACATCTATATATCTTATTGTTACTCTTTCACTTGAATGATTGAATATATCCATTAATAATGGCTATATTCTTTGTCGGCACGTACATATAACTAATGTTTTTTAATTGATAAAGTGAAACTTTAATCAGCTCTCACCAATCGGGCTTTTATGGGCAGTCCGCCACCTAACTTCTCTTTGCTCTCGCTGAATTTTTTTGGGGATGTTACTGCCCGCAACTAGCAAGATAGATGTTATCAATATTCATACGTTACAATAGTACCGGTAGTATCAGTAAAACCATCAAAACAGTTAGAGCAACCACCACAGCCGCCACAACCGCCACAGCCTCCGCAACCAAAACAACCGAAGCAACCAATACAACGGAAGCCACCACAACGGAAGCCGCCACAACGACCTCCACCACAACCGCCACAACGACCACAACCGCCACAGCGACGAGCAGCATCTTCAATATAGTAATATGGATATTGGTTTTGCTGGTCCCAATAGACAATATTTCCAGACCGGTAATCATTAAGGCTTAACGCTTGTAGTTCTTGTTGAAACTGATTCATTTTCATAACCTCCGTTTATAAAATACAACCTCATCGATACTTCCCTATATTCCTGTTCGTTACATCTAAGTAGAAATAGCGCTATAAACTAAGTTCAATACGTACACCAACAAAGTATGACTTATCACTAGATGATGCACCTTGTTCATATACCTATTTTTACTATGGGCTCATTTTTATAAAGTGAAACTTTAATCAGTGGGGTTTTGTTCATCCCCTACCTAACTTCTTTGCTTCCGCTGAATTTTGAGGTGGGGGGCTTACTGCCCGGCAAATAGCGGGATAAATAAAAATTAAAAAATATGAATTCTAGCGTCATATCTTCATACTTACTAAGTTCAATTAATTTCTCAACAATTATGATGCCATATCCTATATATTTTCGTCTGCTGCTTAGATTTTTCTGTACTGTAAATGGCTTTCGCTATAACACCTCCAAGTGACCGGTTTCTATGACGGTTAAGAAATTCCAACAAAAAAAAGCCCTAATTAGGGCTTTTCATTCTATTTCTCCAGCAAATCTCTATATGAAATTGCTAATTGAAAAAAGACACATTTAGATTGATGCGTCTTTTTTTGATGCCTCTTTTGTGAAATCATATAAAGCAATTGCGCCTAAAAGAACAAGTATCCCTTGAGGAACATCTAGCAAAATAGTTTTCCAAATTTCTGGAATTACCCATTTAATATCTGCTGCTGTTTCAAGATATGTTTGGAAATAGCTGATTGTAAAATTAATTATCCCTAAAAATACAAACAACGATAAACCAAATCGAATTAATTTCTTATTTGTAAACATATAACACCTCTCAAAATTCATTGGATATTCCT
This sequence comes from Bacillus cereus group sp. BceL291, assembly GCF_051776705.1. NCBI lineage: Bacteria > Bacillati > Bacillota > Bacilli > Caryophanales > Bacillaceae > Bacillus > Bacillus cereus group sp. BceL291. The sequence goes on from NZ_JBPWAP010000035.1 coordinate 27,619, forward strand.
GCTTTTGCTTCTTTATATTTCCATATCTCTATATCTAATTTTAACACATAAAGAACTCAAAAAAATACGATATGCATATTTGCATATCGTATTAACAACACTCCATGATAATTTAGAAATTCCTGCAAAGAAAAAACAACTCCGTTACAGCTAACAGCTCGGGTTTCTTTTCTTATTTAACTTCATACCACCAACATTTACGTTCTTTGATTGTAAAATAAATGTGACAGAAGTTTATCCAGTTAATGCGTAGACAAGTAAATGAGCTAAATTATCGATATTCTATTTCGCCATTTCCGTAGCACTAATGACTTTACGCAAATTTGACAAGAAAAAATATATAGCTAGGTATGATCCATACCTAGCTATAACATTACTTCTATTCTTTATCCAATTACGTCTTTTACGTCTGTATCCACTGGCCACTTTTCTAATGTATAAGCCATTTCCCAAAATGAATATTCATATTGACTGCTAATAATAAAATGCTGTTTCATACGTTTGCGATCTGCCTCTGTTACTTTTTCAGCGATATTATCTAAACGTGTAATTTGTTCTTCAACTAGCGTACGGAACCAATCAGATCCATAAGCAGAAATCCATTCGTTATAAATTGGCTCTTCCGGCTGGCACTCTTTTAAGCGTTCGCCAATTTCATAATACAACCAATAGCAAGGTAAAATTGCTGCAATGATATCTCCTAAATGCCCTTCATACCCAGCACGATACATATGTGAAGTATACGCATATGCAGTTGGCGCAGGAATAAAATTATCTTTTTCTTCTTTTGTTATCCCTAATTTCTTCGCAAAATTCTCATGTAAAGATAACTCTGCCTCATATGTATTTTGAGCATGATGTGCCATACGAGCTGTCGTCTCTAATTCAAGAGCTTTCGCAGCTCCTAAAGTTTGTACTCTAGCAAAATGGCTCAAATAATATGAATCTTGAAGCACATAATAACGAAAACTAGCTAAATCTAACGTTCCTTCACCAAGTTTTTTTACAAAAGGATGGTTAAAACTCGCTTCCCAAATTGAATCTACTTCTTTACGTAACGATTGTGAAAAAGTCATTTAAATCCCTCCAATAATGTATAAAATATAAGTATTTATCCACAATTATTAAAGCTGTAAAATAAAAAAACTTTCTTTACAGGCGTAAAGAAAGTGAAATCGACAGTATTTATTTACTCATTAAATAGCAACGTCTTTCCCACTTCCCTACGCTGGCATTAACCAGATCAGGTACTAAGAGTCTCAAAATCACATTTGATCTCAGCCTATAAAAGGCCCCCCTAGTGGATAAATATTTTGTTTTTATAATGTATTCATCATAGCATACTTCGTGAAACTGTCAAAAAATTAGTTATATAATTCCCTTAAAACCCTTCTTCTTTTCTAACTTTTAATGATGTTTCAATAATCATATCTAATAGTTCGCTATAACTAATTCCCGCCGCTTCTGCACTTTTTGGCAATAAACTTGATTGTGTCATCCCTGGTAATGTATTAATTTCCATTACATATGGAATTCCGTCCTTCACCATCATATCAACTCTTGCATAAACACTACATTTTAATGCTTTATAACAAGCAAGTGACGCTTTATTTACACGTTCATTAATTTCTGCTGGAAGTTCGATAACTTCCTCAACTGTACTAGTATCATCATATTTTGCATTGTAGTCAAAGAACTCGGCTGCATGTCGAATTGAAACTATAGGTAACTGTTTTCCATCCAGAATTGAACATGTAATTTCATCACCTTTTATATACTTCTCAATTACTACTTCAGAATCCCATTCGAATACAGTTTCTAGCATTGAGATCAATTCATTTTTATTATAAACGATTTTCACTCCGACACTCGATCCGCCAGAGTTTGGTTTTACTACTAATGGAAATCCTAACTTATCTAACTCATCAAGATTTAGATCCTCCATTTTTGTAAGTTCAATCCAATCTGGTGTTTCTACACCTTCATAACGTAAAATCTTTTTCGAAATATTTTTATCCATACATATACTGCTAGATAACATATTACTTCCGCTATAAGGAATCCCTAAACTCTCCAGTGTTCCTTGAACTGTCCCATCTTCTCCGTATTTTCCGTGTAACGCGAGCAACGCAAAGTCAATGTCTTTCGCTTTTTCAATTAAATCCACTTTTTCATTTAATGTAATTGGAACTATTTCATACTTATTTTTATCTAAATGAGCAATCATTTCATTCCCCGTCATAATTGAAACTTGTTTTTCAGACGATACCCCGCCCATAATAACACCGATTTTCATTTTCTCAACTCCAAATTTCATTTTTTAATGTATCACCAATTATTTTAATTCCCCGAACTATTTCTTCTTCTTTCAAGCGCGAAAACCCTAATCGGAAAGTGTTCGCTCCTTCTCCATCAGAGTAAAAAACATCTCCAGGTGAAAACGTAACGCCTTTCTCATAACACTTTTGTAAAAGTGTGCGGGCATTCATATGCTCTTCTAGTTCTATAAATAAATGAAGTCCACCATCTCCAGTCATTCTTTTGAAATGAATGTACTGGTTACATGCCCCGACAGCTAACTCATATTTTTTCTTATAAACAGATCTTGCCTTTTTTAAATATTTCTCAAAATATCCCTCATGTAAATATTGAAACAGAACAGCTTGATCTAGCGTAGATGTGTGAATCGTTCTTGCTCTTTTTACGCTTTCTAAATAATGAATCAGCTCTTTATCTGCAATAATCCAGCCTACACGTAAACCAGGGAAAAGTACCTTTGAAAAGCTACTAATATAAATCACATTATTGCCAGCTCCCGCAAAAGTTAATAATGGAGCTAAATGTGAACCTGAATAACGTAATTCTTCATTAAATCCGTCCTCTATAATAGGAACGTTGTATTTTGAGAATAACCTCATCAATTCCGTTCTTTTCTCTGAACTCGTAACAATACCGGTTGGATTATGATAAGAAGGAATTAAATAAGCAAAATCAAAATCTTTTTCACGCAAGCTTTTTTCAACTTTATTCGTATCAATACCATCCTCATTCATATCAATCCCATGAACTTCAAGTCCATGTAAACGGAACAGCTTTAGTGCAGCGTGGTGAGTTGGATTCTCACAAATGACACGACCAGATTTTTTTGATAAAGAAGAGAGTACAATATCCAATCCTTCTGTAAATCCATTTGTAATTAGAATATCTTTATTCGAAATGTCTACACCTTTCATTTCCATGTAATGAAGTAAATAATTCATTAACGGTCTATATCCCTTTGCATATCCGTAGTTCAATACGATGTCTCCTTCAATGGACATACGAGTAAGAAAAGCTCTTTTGAAATTTTCAACATCAAATAGCTTCTCATCCGGGGCTATACTATTAAAGACAATCATTCCCTTTTCCCAACGAACACCATGTTTCATTAAATCTAATTCATCCGCTAATGCGGTCACTGTATTAAGTTTATTTTTCCAATCTATTTCAACAGACGAAGTGTTAGATATATCCACCTTCGCAACAAAGTTCCCTTTTCCTTTAACTGCATAAATGAGTCCTTCTTGCTCTAAATCTGCATAAGCAGCGAGTACAGTGTTTCTACTCACACTTAGTAATTCACTTAGTTCCCTTGTTGATGGGATTTTTTGATCCCCGAGCAAATGCCCTTTCATAATCATCTTCTTCAAATAATCTTTCAATTGAATATAAACAGGACGATCTTTAACAACTTTAAAATCCTTAAACAATTCCTTACCCCCTGCAATCATTTTTGCATATTTATTTCATTCTCAAAAGGTCCACGACATATGTATTTTTTATAAAGGGCGGTACGGTCTTACAAATCTTTTCGATATAAGTTAATTACATCTTTTAAAGCTGCAGCTGCAGCGCCTCGTGGATTAGAAGCCCCACCAATTGTAGTAACTTGTCCCATCGTATCTGTAAAGAACGTAATTCCTTTTTCGGTCCCATTTACTTTTGCTAACGGATGATCTTTCTCTATTTCGCACGGTTCAACATTTAAATTGACATTGCCACCCTCATCCTTATATGTTGATGCTATTAATTTAATAATTTTATGTTGTTCCTTAGCATTTCTAATTTGCTGTTTTGTAACGTGCTCGATTCCTTTTATATGTATATCAGTAAGTGTTTTCTCTGTTTCCATTAAGCTGTTTGTCAAAAGTAACAATTTACACGCACTATCTGAACCACTTATATCTAATATAGGGTTTGTCTCAGCAATTCCTTTATCTTGTGCTTCTTTCAATGCTTCTTCAAATGTCATATCTTCCTCATACATTTTCGTAAGAATATAATTAGTTGTTCCATTTAATATTCCTTCTATTTTTTCAATACTGCAACCGGCTAAACTAAATTGTCCGATATCTAGGGTCGGTAATGCAGCGGCTGTTGCACCGCTATATCGAATTCGTACATTGGCGCCTCTTGCTGCTTCATTTATTTCTCTCCAGTTTGTAACGAGCGCCCCTTTAGAAATTGCTACTATATCCATCTGTTTCTCAATCGCTTGTTTCATATATTGTTTCCCTGGATTTCCATCTTTAAGATTTGTAACTGTTGATTCTACCAATACAGTACCACTTATGCTAGTTGTTGCATGTTCCTTCGGATGATACTCTAAATATTTTTCAATTGCAGCGGTACCGCCACCATACATCAATAAATGATGAAGTGATAAGCCGTCTTCATTATGTATTGCAATATTTCTCCCTAATACGCCACTTACAACTAATTGAATCCCATATGTTTCATATATATATGAATATTTTTCATTTAATAATTTTATAAACTCTCTGCCTACTGTTCCGTATCCTGATAATACAACTTGAATTTTCATAATATCCCCCCATATTTTTCTACCAAATCCCTCTTTCAATATAATATAAAGCGCTCTCGAATTCCATCGAGAGCGCTTTATTATTACCTATTTCGGTAAACGTGATAGCTTTTCAGCAATTGTTCTATAAAACTCTTGAATGCTAGAAAAACCTAATGAGTCTGAAACACTTAATCCTACCATATCGAGATGATCCCAATTCGCTTTCGTTTCGATATGATTCCATTTTCCAATCTGTAATGACCCATTATTATTTACAGCAACATTAGAAGATGGTGCAATCATAGAATTCGTATTTACTACACCATCATTTTGCCACCAAGAAGTATCAACTAACGGACGGTTTTCTTCATATCTCGCATAAGAACCTAAGAAAAATGCATTCCCCATCAACACTTTATTCATCGTAATATGCGGTAAATGTAAACCTGTTATAGGTGCTGCTTGTGATGCATGTCCACTATAGGATAAATAATACACATCTGGTTGCGTCTTTACCCAATTATTTAACTCCTTTGCACCATCTGTACTTAAATCCCATTGACTTATATCTTTTGTATTTTTCCAAAGTGAACTATTTAGAATACGATTACTATATTGGAAAAAGGACTCTCCAGCATTTTTCTTTATACCCCATTGATCCAATTTAAAATCATATAATGATAAATTATTGTTTCCTCCAAAGCTTGCAGCTGTAATGAGTAAATCTTTAACGAACGGCAGTAGAAGACTACCATCCGCAAGTGTTGTACCGTTGTGAGGGGTTGCTAATGTTGTAACACTATGAACATATGATTTTCCGCCTTCAAATAGTGGTGATATTTTGATGTCTGGGTGATTTTTCACATAATTCTTTTCTTCAAAACTACCTTCTTTTAATAGCTGTACTAATGTTCTAATCGTTTGTCCACCCATGCTATGTCCAACTAAATGAACTTTATTTGTTTCACTCCAATTCGGCGCAAAACCACTATAAGTTCTGCCAAAACGATTATGTCCATGTTTCTCAGCATGTACGGCACCATAGTCTACTGTCCCACCGCTAATTTGTGCATACAATTCACATGCACGATCCCAGTTACTAGAAACAGGTCCAACAGCTGCGGTATGTACCGTATAACCATTGCGTTTCAAATCTTCCTGTATATCATGAACACCACCCCAATATTTTACGCCAAGCATTTCTTCTCTACCCCATCCAGCAAATCCATTCACCAATATGATTGGATAATTATTTTGTTGCCTCTCTTCAGCGTATGATATTTTCGCTGCGAATGAACATACGGTCACTAATGCGAAAAAACATATTTTTAAAAATAACTTCCCCATACTTTCTCCCCCTAATAAAACGTTTACATTTTTCTTTTTTTAAAAAATTAACAGAATACTTTAACAACTTAAACATAATGTAAAGTATTTTATATACGTTGTATATATAGAAAACATATACAAATGTTGATAAATATTAATTCAAGTAAATATTTACTTTTTACAATACAACTTGTAAATCTGTTTATTTGAATTTATAATTAGATATAGTTGCCTCATGTTAAAAAGATTTAAAAACCATAAGAAAACTAATCTCATTGCTTGAAAAGGAGGAAAAAGCATGCAAATCGGATCAAATATTCATACATTATCTCAACCTACTAAAATAACTTCATCTACTCTTGAGCATAATACTATCTCTTCTACTAAACTTGAAAGTAAGAAAATAAATGATCCTATCAAGTTTGATATTCGTTCATCTGAAAAAGAAATGAAACAGCCTGAGCATAAATTTAATGAATTAGATTTATGGAAGATGTTAAAGGATAAAGGTGTTCCTTTATGGATTATACTTGAAATGCTACAAAAGGCTCGTAAAGAAAAAGAAGCACAAAATAATTCAGTTCAAAATTCAAATGCGATTGAAGAAACGAGTGAGACTCGATTAAATGAAGTAATGTAAAGCATAATAATTGATTTGTCTATAAACTAAAAAGAGTTCGAAGCTGATGAAATTTTTATCAACTTCGAACTCTTTTTTAAGGTTTTTCGCCAATCGTTACAAAGTGAAAAGATACTTCTCCTTCCAAACCTTTAATTAACTTTTTTACTTTGACATTTTCATTAACCAATGTATTATCTGTCGACATTTTAGGTTTTTCGTCACCTAGTGATTTTTTCAAATGAAGAAGATGCATTTTCATTTCATTTGCCTTTATTTCTTTATAAACACTATTTTTTGCTACAATCATATACCATTCCGTTGAATATTTACGATTGTTACCTATCCAAGCATCACTATCGTATGTAACAGGAATCTCTTCCTCTCCTATTTTAATACTTTTCATAGTCTTATTGTCTTCACTTGTAAATAATAGCGCCCCTTCTTTGGGGAATTTCGGTAACGTATCTATAATATAATTGGAGCCATTATCTTGTTTTCGAAAAAGTTTTTCTTTAATCAATGCTTGTGCTGTAGATTCATTTAAAATTAAGACATTTCCATTTCCAACTTCCCCTTTTTTCACAGAAAACACTTCATTTTCTTCCGTAATTTCCTGATAACGATTAATAATTGGTGAAATATTATTTTCATCTCCAATAATTAATACACCGTTTGCAGGAAATGGATTTTCCTTTTTAGAACATGCACTAAAACTTATTAATAATAGTATCGTTAACATAAAAATAGTTAAAGTTCTTTTCATCTCGTTTCCTTTCATCATACAGTTCATTTTTCTACATACTTTATTGTAGTCTTACAAGCTAATAAATTCTATTGCTCCATAACCTTATAAAGCTTTTGCAGATAACGCCAACGGGTTATAAAGAAATATAAAACTTGTATACATATAAATGAAATTAAAATAACGATAGAGCTATTTATGATAGAAAAATCGACTAATTGCTGTAATGCTATATAAGCGACTACAGTATGAATCACTGCAACGACAATTGGTAAAAAGAACATTAATAATAACTGTCTCGTTACAACTTTTTTTAACTCACCTTTACTTAATCCCATTTTCGAAATCATTTTATATTGCTGCTGATCGCGATCCAAATCTGTATATAATCGGAAATAAATAAAACTAGCAGCGAATGTAAAGAAGACGATTCCGACTAAAATACTTACCATAAGTAATAAACCATTCTTTTGCTTTGCTTCCAACAAGTTTAATGTTAAAGCTTCAAAGTAGAAATCTCTGTCCCTAAGATCTTTATCGAATATACTCTTTAATTGATTGGAAATCTCTTTCGTTTTTATCCAATCATCTACAACAAATCCGTAAGTACGATATGGAATTTCTTTATTAACTGGGTCACTAGTAAGAGGCATTCCATCATATACCTGATCTTGAACAGCGATATAAATAGTTCTAGAATCGTGTGGTAAAACTAAATTTTCTACAGCTTTTTTCACATGAAATGTCTTTGTCCAGTCACCTTGAATGACTTCTATATTCTTTTTATACTCGCCATTTTTAAATTCTTGTTTTTGTGATACGACTCCAGGAATTAATAAAATTTCATCTTCTTTTTCAATTTTTTCTTGTTGATAGCCTAGTGCTTTAGCAAGATCGTTGTATTCACTTAACTTCATTACATTTACGCCATTTTCTGTGTATATATATGAAGATGAAGCCATTCGATACGGAATATTAGCATCAGAAAGGTGCTTTTTTATAATAGAAAGATTTTTATTCAATACTTTGTCATTTTCAAGACTTCCATACAAAAATGTATAGGGATTTGTCATCCTTACTAAATCCCTATTTCCAATTGCGGCTGTTGTACCAATTGCTGTAAATGCAACTGCTGAAACAATAGATACTATAAAAAACATCGTTGCATTATCTTTCATACGGTAAATTAATTCAGAAAATGTTAATATATTTGTTCTCTTTAAAAAGAAAGATTCTCTCCTTTTAGCAAGGCGCAATATATACACGCTACACTGTGTATATAAAAAGTACGTTCCTATAATTACTAGGAGCACACCTATTCCAAGCGTAATAAAATTGGTACTTGGTATGAAGCGAAATACTGAAAAATATCCATACCCTATACTAATTAAAGAAAGTAGCGATAATAAAACTGAAGATTTCGGTTCAGGTTTTGGCTTTTCCTCTGCTCGAATAAGTTCCACAAGTTCCGTTACTTTTATCATTTTAAATGTAAATAATGAAACAATTAAAAACAAGAAAAGAAATGTGATAACAGTTAATAATACAGCCCGCACTGGTATATAAAAAGGTAAACCATTATTAATCATTAATACACTTGCACTTATCAATAAGACTAGTTTAGAAAATATGAGTCCAATGAAAATCCCTATACAAATTGAACCAAGTCCAATCAACATATTTTCAATTAATAATAATTTCTTAAGCTGTCTCATTGACATACCTTGCATCATTAAAATGCCAAATTCTTTCTTACGCGTTTTTAAAAACGAACTAACTGAATATAAAATGAAGAAAAATGAAAATACAAAAATCAATCCTTGCGAAACTGAAAATCCCAATGTACCAAATGCACTTATTGTTGCACTTGTCGATTTCAACTCACCTTGTAAATCAGGATGAAATAATAAAAGAGCATACGTAAAGAAAATCATAATAGAAAATGCACTACTTAAAAAATGGGCAGCATATGTACGCTTATTGCGAAAAATATTATTAAATGCGAACTGACGAAAAGTCATGCCTTTTCCCTCCTAACAAAGAAAGGACATCCATAATCTTTTGATAAAAAGTTTGCCTACTTTCACCACAATAAATTTCGTTATATAGTTGACCATCTTTAATAAAGATTACTCGGCTGCAAAAGCTCGCTGCATACGGATCATGTGTAACTAACATCATCGTTGCTTTTTCTTCTTTATTTAGAGTATCCAGCATCTCCATTACATCATTTGAAGATTTAGAGTCCAAGTTCCCTGTTGGTTCATCTGCAAGTAATAATTGCGGCTTATGAACAATTGCACGAGCGATTGCTGTTCTTTGAGCTTGTCCCCCTGATATTTCAAACGTTCTTTTATTCAATATATCTGTAATATTTAGCTTCTCTGCAATCTCTTCCAATCGCTTGTTCATTTCTTGAACGGAAACACCATCTAAAGTCATCGGCAATACGATGTTTTCTTTTACAGTAAGTGTGCTAAGAAGATTAAATGATTGAAAAACAAATCCTAATTGTTTTCTGCGGAATAACGCTAATTCTTCTGATGATAATTGAAAAGGATTTGTGCCATTAATAAATATTTCTCCCGATGATGGAGAATCAATAGTAGATACCATATTCAATAACGTTGTTTTTCCGCTACCTGATGGACCCATAATTCCTACAAATTCACCTTCTTGAATTGATAAATCAATATCTACTAATGCTTTATAAGGTACTTTCCCTTTATATACTTTACTAATACTTTTTGCATGTAAAATTTCCATGTATATTCTCCCTTCATTTCCACTGCTCACTATAAAGTGTAAATGAATTGTCTTACAGCTCATATTGATTCATCTTTCATTTACCTTACACGCTTGTAAGATTTCTAAAAAAAATGACAACATAATTATTTCAAACTAAAATTAACGCATAACTATCTTATAATAATTGTATAGTAGTAGGAAATATAATGTATAATAAATCTTTATTATATAAATGAGAAAAGACCGATTGCTATCGGTCTTTTACTACCAAACGTTATATTTTTATCCACTCAGATTTTCTCAATATATAATGATTATATATTTGATTTTCTATCCTCTGTTGGCTCTTATAAATAAACCCGCATTTTTCAATAACTTTATTTGATGCTACATTGTTAATTAAAGCAATTGCGTTAAGGACATTTAAATTTGTTTCTTTAAACAAATAGTCAATTAAACCTTTAGTCGCTTTTGTAGCATAGCCATGATTTTGATATTCATTTGAGATAGCATACATTATCTCTCTGTTTGGTGAAGGGAGTTCTTCTTTCATACCTGTGCAGCACCATCCAATGAGTTCATTTGTAGCTTTCTTAAATATTCCTAGCTTTAACATATGATTATCTATGTTATTCGTAGTTTTCACTGCATCAAGAAATGCTTTGTTTGCTGGTATTTCATAATCTGCAATCCAATCCACCCTTTGTTCTTTCGTTGATTTCCAGTCTGGTAAAAATTTTGCTATTTCCGGTTGATTTGCTATTTTATAAATACTCTCTGCATCTTTGACCGTAAACTCTTGCAAGTATATATCTCCACAATCTATTTTAAATAACTTAGTGAATCTCTCTTCTCCCATGTTAATCCCCCTTATTTACGTTATAGCTCCTTAATCTGCTTCGTAAGTTCCATAAACCGTTCATCCAGTGCTTTATATTCTTTGTCTTTAGAAGTTAAAAAGCTTAATTTTCCTAATACTTCTTGTCTCTCTGTTTCTAACGTTAAACGTAGCTCTTCAATATCATCTCTTGTTTTAGTAGGTTCTTCTAGCTGCTTTTGTATCGTATTGTTTGAAAACACGAGTTTTGTGTTAGTTGTTTTCTCCAGAAAATATCGATCGTGAGATACAATTACTAATGTTCCGTTATACTCAGCTAATGTATTTTCAAGTTGTTCACGTGAAGGTAGATCCAAGTGATTCGTCGGTTCGTCTAAAATGAGTACATCTTTTTCATCTAAAATATAAGCCATTAGCTTACACTTTACTCTTTCTCCCATACTCATATGCTCAATCGGCTCTTTCCATTGAGACGCTTGGAATCCTAAATGTTTCATTAAATTTTGGACTTTTCCTCTTTCTTCAAACGTCTCTTTAAAAAATAAATTTTCTGGTGTTTTATCAAGCGGTAAATCAAAAACTTCTTGTGTTAAATAGCCGATGTTTGCTGAAGGTGAAATCCATATTTCTCCTTCAGCAGTTTCCGTTCCCATAATCATCTTCAGTAATGTTGTTTTCCCACTACCGTTTGGTCCAACAATCGCAACTTTCTCACCGTGCTGAATTGTAAAATTAACGTTTTCAAATAATACTTTCCCATGAAAGTCTTTTTTTAATTGCTTTACTTCTAAAAAGCGTTTTCCTACTTTTTTGTTCGCTTGAATAGAAAACTCAACTGAATACTCTTCTTTCACACGTTCTACTTTCGTTTTCTCCAGCTCTTTTTCAAGTCGTTTTCGTTTTGACTTCACTTGTGCATCCATTCGCTTCGCTTTTACACGATAGAATTCTTTCACACCTTCTTGTTTTGTAGACTGCGCGTGTGCCTTTTGTGACCATGAACTCAATTCTTTTATATGTGTTTCTACTTGTTCTATCTTTTTTTGTTGTTTTTCATATTCACGCTGCTGCGACTTTCTTTTTTGCTCACGTGCTTTCATGTAGCTCGTATAATTACCACTATGCTCAATTAATTTTTTGTCCTCAATTGACCATATTTTTGTTGCGACAACATCTAAAAAATATCGATCATGCGATACAACGATAACTGTACCTTTCATGTTTTTTATTTGTTTAATGAGAAATCCCGTACTGATCTCATCTAAATGATTTGTCGGTTCGTCTAATATTAAGACATTAGGATTTTCAGCAAATCCTTTTGCTAATCGAATTTTCAGCTTTTCACCACCACTTAAAGTATGAAAATCGTTCGTTGGCACGCCCCATTTCGCAAGAAGTTCTGCTTCTTTTGCAATTACATCATTACTAATAAAAGATTCTATTTCTTGCTCAACATATGCGGTTGTCATATTCATTTGCTGCCATTCAACAATCCCTTTTGAAGGCTCAATCTTTCCATTTATTAATTGAAGTAACGTTGATTTACCAGCACCGTTTTTACCAATTAATCCGATAACATCCCCTTGTTTTACTGTCACATTCATTTTCTCTAACAACATATTTTCTTTTATTTCAACATAAACATCATTTAATTTTAATAGTTCTTTCATAATACCGATCCCTTTCATTAAGGGAGAATAAAAAAATCCTCCCAAATAAATTTGGCAGGATTAGTCGTTAAAATATTTACACCCAAATAAGCTATTACATAACATAAATAGCAATACCGTTCTATGGAAATTGGGCAGACTAATCCTATTTTTTAGAAATTGAAATTTATTGAATTTCAACATTTAAAAATAAGATTAGTTAATCATCGTCCACCCATCATTCCTTTCTGTCATTAATAACCATATTGTACCATGATAATACTGTATGCGTAAATATTATTATTTGTACTTCAAAAGCAATTATTTTTCTTCAAGTTTATTTTTACAATTTCATGTGCTCATATCTTTAATTTTTACTAATTTGTATCATTTATTCATATGAAAACTTTTTTAAAAATACAAAACAAGGCTAAAAAACTTATCTCCAACGTTCTTTAGCCTTGATCACTTTTTACACATTAAAAAACATTACTCGTACTACCGTACCTTTATCAACTTCTGAATGGATTGCTACACTATGTCCTAATTGCTTCGTAATTTCATATACGAGATATAGCCCCATTCCTGTTGATTCTTTAAAATCTCTACCGTTTTCTCCTGTAAAGAAAGGTTTGAAGACTCTTGGTAAATCTTGCTTCGGTATACCTACGCCATTATCAGCAATTTCAAGTATAACGGTATTACCTTCCTTACAAGCTTTCACTTTAATCTTTTCTCTACTACCTGATGAATATTTAATCGCATTCGATAGTATTTGCCCAATTAAAAATTGTAACCATTTCGCATCACTTTCTACAGTAATGTCCTTATCAATTTCAAGCTCTGGATATACAAAATTCCGGATAAAGAACCGTTTATGCTCATGTACCGAATCATTCACTATTTTATGTAGTTGTACTCTTTCTACATAAAAATCTTGTGTAAATGCTTCTAAACGTGCGACATACAGAGCCATTTCTAATCCCTTTTTTAATCGATCAGTTTCCTCATTTATACTTTCAAAACGTGAATCTACTTCATCCTGTGTAATTAATTCTATTACAGATAAAGGTGTTTTCATTTGATGAATCCACTGATTCATAAAGGTTAAATGGTCATTATTTTTTCTCTCTTGCATTTGCAGCTGATTTTGATAATGTCGATATTGCACCTCAAGTAGTTCTTGAAGAGCAGCCGATACAGCTGCAAAATCAGATTTTTGAACAGATTCATCCAAAGATTGCATCGGGTTTGCTAAGCGCTCATAAAAAGAACGATGTGTAAAATAACGAAACACTAAATAACTTCCCATAAAGAAAGCCCCTAGAAACATTGCATATAACGCCGTTGTAATATGATTATGCCCATCAAACCAATATACGAGAAATATAGCTAGTAGTTGAATTATAGTAAAGCAAATAAGTGGTATATGATCACGTATAAACAACCTTATCATTTTTCTATACCAGTATCCCAAGTAATATGCAATCTATATCCAACACTACGAATCGTTTCAATCGCACCTTCTATATGTAACGTTTGTAACTTTTTACGCACACGTGTTGTATTTACACTTAATGTATTATCATCAACATAAGATTCACTATCCCATAATTTATTAAGTAACACTTCTCTACTCACAACACGCGGATAATTTTTCATTAATGTCTCTAATAAAATAGCTTCGTTTCTCGTTATATCAATCTCTTCATTTCTAAGTTTCAATACAAGTCTTTCAGGATATAAACAAAGGCCTTGTTGCTCAATCATTCGCTCTTCTAGTTTCGGTGCATAATCTCCATATGCACGTCTTAAATGACTACGAATTTTCGCCACTACAACTTCATAATGAAAAGGCTTCGGAATAAAATCATCGCCACCATTTTCTAACGCCATAACTTGATCCATCGTGCCTTCACGGGCCGAAATGAATAGTATCGGACATGTAGAAACTCCGCGAATTTGACGACACCAAAAGTACCCATCAAAACTCGGTAAATTAATATCTAATAAAACTAACTCTGGTTGTTCTTCTAAAAAAATGTTTAATACATTTTGAAAGTCCGATACAATAACTCCTTGATAACCATATTTCCCAACATGTGTCGATAATAGTTCTGCAATTTTCATATCGTCTTCTACAATCATAATTTTGACCATTATTGAACTCCTTTTTAATCCACAATCTCAAATATACTTATATAAAATAAATACTACCTCTTTTCACAAAATCCGTAAATTAAAAAAGGATGCTTTTATACAAAAGTATCCTTTTTCGTCCCTTATCTATTTAATATGAAATTTACTAAAAGTAAATCCTAGTTTCTCCACATAATCCATCCCTAATTCCATACGCGCCGTTTTCAACGGATCCACAACTTGGCAAACTTTTAAATTACCTGCTGCCGATAATAAAAGCGTTGCATCAGCTTTAGACATTGCTAATTCTTCATGTAAAAATGTCACCATATTACGTACAGCACGATTTGCTGCATCATCTAGCAATTTTTCTGAAGCAATCGTCATTACTTTTTCTTTTTGAATAGCCATTGGTAGTGGCCATTTTTTCCCTTTTATAATTTGAACTGTTACAGTTACCTCACCAGCAACCTCTACTCCACTAACCCCAATTTCACCATCCCCCATTGCTGCGTGTAAATCACCTAACGCTAATAGTGCTCCTGGGACATTAACTGGTAGTAGTAATGTTGTTCCTTCTTTAATTTCTTTACAGTCCATATTCCCGCCGTGATCATGCGGTGTGCCACATGAAATGCTCTCTTCTTTCGGTGCAATACCAATTACCCCAATCATTGGATTAATCGGGATTTGTAGTTCACTTGAAAACAAAACATGTTCATTATGTATTGGGACAATTTTCACTGTATTTTCATTTAACTCATTCCCTATTACACCAAGGTTTGCACCTGTAGTTAAAACGCCCTGCTCTGCAATTTTAATCTTTTCAATCGTTACGGCTAATATATCGCCAGGTTCTGCTCCTTTAACATATACAGGTCCAGTCGCTGGATTAATTCGGTTCCAATCTAATTCTTGAAACACAACATCTTCAGAATCGATTTGATTTTCAAAGCAATCATATGTTTCAAATACAAGACTGCTCCCGATTTCCACTTCCATACAAGGTTTATTTTCTGGTGACATTGAGTAAATGATATGGTCTTTATGAATTCGATACATAATACCTCTCCCTTTTATATTTATCTACTATTACTAATTAGCTCTTTTTATACAAGCTCCTCTTAAAATTAAATGTTATTTTTATGTAAAAAAGCACGCAGATTGTTTTATAACATACACTCTTTACTATAACAGAAAGGTGGTATCACTATGCCCCTTATTCCATACAACGAAAGTGATGTTGATTTACTAGCTCGTTTAATTCGTGCTGAAGCTGAAGGCGAAGGTCGCCAAGGTGAGGAGTTAGTTGGATGCGTTGTAGTAAACCGTGTATTTTGTGATTGCTTAGATTTTAAACAACTCCGTACCG
The DNA here is from genome assembly GCF_051776705.1 of Bacillus cereus group sp. BceL291. Classification (NCBI taxonomy): domain Bacteria; kingdom Bacillati; phylum Bacillota; class Bacilli; order Caryophanales; family Bacillaceae; genus Bacillus; species Bacillus cereus group sp. BceL291. The sequence goes on from NZ_JBPWAP010000035.1 coordinate 43,904, forward strand.
TACGCGACGCTGTATATCAAAGCCCCGGCGGATTTGAAGCAGTACAATATGGATATTTTTATCAACGCGCTCGTGAATCAGAAAAAGAAATTGCACGAAAAGTTTTACAAGGTGAATGGCGCTGGCCTGCACGATGGGCTCTTTGGTATTTCCGTCCAGTTGGAGCTTGTCCACCTGAATGGTATAATCAGCCATTTGTAGGACAGTTTAAAAGCCATTGTTTTTATGAACCGAGTGGTGATGAATGTCCAAAAATGTATTCACGCTAGCAAAATTTGAAACGCAAGTACTTAGAGGTCTAAGTACTTGCGTTTCTTTTAGCTTTATTTTAGAAATCTAGTAATGAGATGAATTTTTCGATGCCCACCACATGTATTAATAACGATATACGTGGGCCACTAGACTGATTCATAATGAGCTTATAAATAATAATAAATAATTGTTTTTGATTTTCTTTCATTATTTTTTTATTGTCATGATGGCAAATCGAATAAAATTGCTCTATTAAGTTAGAGTAATCTTTGTTAGAACGAAGTATATTGCAAACTTTTACTAACCATTCTTTCTGTCTTTCATCTAATGTGTTGTAAAACTCTGTATTTCTCTCTCGATTTACCGCAATTAATTTTTCAGATTGAAAGTTTTTTATCCAATACTCTGCGCGGTTACATATCGCTATCATAGCATCTAATGTATAACTTCTATCTATTTTTTCTAATGTATCTTGTAAAATAGATGAATCAAAATTTAATAGCGGTAACGTTCCTGCTACTTGATTAAATCTCGGATATTCTTTAAACTGCCTATCAACTTTAGAGAGTTTAATTGCATCAAATAAATCTTCATTTTTGAGCGTTTTATTTTCATAGCTATCTTTCAATCGTTCATACTCTGTATAATTACGAATCACATCTTCATCCAACCCAATATGAAAAGCAGCGCCTGGTTTGTATTTGGCAAACATAAAGAGAATTACTTCTGGTATATACACTTTCAATAAATCGCTTGGTGTAATGCTATTCCCTGAAGAACTAGACATTTTTTCATGATTCCCTTTAATACCAATGAAATCGTAAGCAACGTAATGAGGCGCTTCACGATTGAATATTTTCCTTGCAATTTCTTTTGATACATTATAACTACCCGTTTCTGATGAGTGATCTCTTCCACCCGGTTCAAAAATAACATCCTCTATCATCCATCTCATCGGCCAATCGATTTTCCAGTTTAGTTTCATTTTATTTGTATTTAATACGGATAATTCTTTTTCATTTCCGCATTCACATTCATACCGGACTGTTTTTAATACTTCATCAAAATGTGTAATAGTTGTTGTATCTTTTCCACACCTCTCACAATATAATGTAGCTGGATAAAAATTGTTTCGCTCTTCTTCACTACACTCTCCAGTTTTAAAATCCATTAAAATATCATATATTTCTTTTCGTTTATACAAAGCCTCTAAAATATTTTTGTTATACCTTCCACTTCTATATTCATCATGTTGATAAATAAATTCTACTTCAATTCCAAATGCTTGAAGCGATGTTTCAAACTCTTTTTCAAAATGCTCCGCATACGAGTTATGACATCCATACGGATCTGGAATATCACAGTATGGCATACCAATATACTTTGCAAAAGATGGATCAATATTTTTTGGAACTTTTCTAAATCGATCATAATCATCCCACGAAAATATAAAACGAGTCTTTTTCCCTAAACCTTGAAGTGCTCTTACTACGAAATAAGTCGTTACGATTTCACGAAAGTTCCCAATATGAACAGAACCTGAAGGACTAATTCCAGATGCACAAACAAACGTTTCTTTATTTGGATGTTTCCTAATTAATTCATGTGCTACTTCATACGCCCAATGCATTTATTGCTCACCTCAATTATTTTTTGTTTTCGTATTCTCAGTTTTATGCAATAAAAAAACTCCCACCCCCAAGATTATTCATCTTGAGGACGAGAGTTGTTAGCTTCGCGGTACCACCTCAGTTTGTTAATATGTCACCATATTAACCTCTTCAGGTACGGCAAAATATGCTTATACCCTATCTCTATAACGGGAGAACCCGTCGCACCATCCCTAAATAAATTAGTTCCTTGCGCAGCTCCAAGTCTTTTTTCGTTAAGATGTATACCGCTCTTTCTCAGCTACCAGAGCTCTCTGTACGTATTCTTTCTTAACTACTCTTCTCTTCCATGCCATTTTAAATATTAGTTTTTTAATATGATAATTTATAACACTTTTATTGTCAAACTTTTCCGAATCAAAAACATATAATTACCTAAAAAAAATTCTTTATCGCTTCTAATTGAATTTTGTGACTACACTCATCACAACAATATACCCCTTTTGGTTTTTCTTTAAATCGCTTATATTTTTCACTGCCTTCGTAAACACGAAATATATTCTTACAAGAAAAGCAAACAATCTCATAAAACATCATATGCATTTTCCTCTCCTTGTTTATACACTTTTTTAATCACTTGTGAGAAGGTCATTTTTCTACAGCATAAATTTTAATATCCTTTGACTAAAAGGTTTACCTCTATTCTTATCGAATTATATTAATATCTTATAACGCGAGGTGAACATCTTGTTCAGTAATATAGAATTAGTTTTAGATGCTAAAGCAAGTTTAGCTGAAGGACCATGTTGGAATGAAAAAAAGCAACTTTTATATTGGGTTGATATTATGGAGAGAAAATTATGCATATACAATCCTACCGCTAATACGAACCGAGTAATTTCACTCAATCAACAAATCGGCTGTGTTGTTCCATATTTAGAGGATGTACTACTCTTAGCTATGGAAAAAGGCTTTTATTCTATTAATATAAATACCGAAAAACTGACACATATTTTTGACCCTGAACCACATTTAATAGAAAATCGTTTCAATGATGGAAAATGTGATCCAGCTGGTCGTTTCTGGGCAGGTTCTACAGATACATACGGTATGAATACTGCAGGTTCCTTGTATTGTTTACATCATAATTTAAGTGTAGAGAAAAAAGTTTCACATGTAAATACATCAAATGGAATTGCTTGGTCACCTGATCATACATACTTTTACTTTATAGATACACCTACTAAAAAAGTGGTTCGCTATCAATATAATATACGTACTGGAGACATTCATAATCCAATTGATGTAATCATTTTCTCTGAAAATGATGGTCTACCTGATGGTATGACAATTGACGAAGACGGCTGTTTATGGATTGCACATTGGGGAGGTTCAAAAATAACTAGATGGAATCCCTCTACTGGAGAAAAAATATTAAGCATTCCAATTCCAGCTTTATATGTAACATCATGTACATTTGGAGGACCTAATTTAACAGATTTATATATCACAACAGCCAGAACAAGAATGACTAATGACGAATTAAAAGAGTATCCACATGCTGGTGGTATTTTTCGAATTCAAACAAATGTTAAAGGCTGTCCCACCTATTCATTTTGCAATAAAAATATTGGAGCTGAAACAATGTGAACCGTATCGATTACATAAGACAAGAAGAAAAGAAATATCACGGCCTTTGCTATGAACAATATAAACTATTTGAAATTGGCTCTTGGCTGTACAAACCGGTTAAAACAGTTATGGACTTGATGGGTCACTTTGAAGGACAAAACAACTTGCAAGTACTTGATCTTGGCTCTGGCATCGGTAGAAATAGCATTCCAATTGCACAAAAGATAAGAAATACTAGCAGCACTGTTACATGTGTTGAGTTACTTAATTCCGCTTTAACAAAGCTACAAACTTATAGCAAAGAACATGATGTATTCGAGGTTATAAAAACAGAACAAGCAGCAATTGAAAACTATCATATTGACTCTAACGCTTATGATTATATCGTTGCAGTATCCAGTTTAGAACATATCAAATCAGAAGAAGATTTTAAAAACGTACTTCATTCTATGAAAAAAGTGACAAAAAACGGCGGTATTAATTGTTTGATTATTAACTCTAACATACAAGAAATTGATTTAAAAACGAATGAAGAATTAGAAGCTTTAATTGAAATTAATCTCTCAACCGAAGAACTGATACGTCTATTAAAAAACATTTATAAAGGATGGAAAGAAGTAAAAGTTGAAATAAAAGAATTAGCTTATAATATAGTTCGTAATGAAAGACACATTCAATTAAAAACAAATTCTATTACTTTTGCCTTTCAGAAATAATACTATAAAAGGTAAGGATATTTTCTCATATATTCATAGGAACACCCTTACCTTTTATCTTCATAATATTATTTCGTTATTAGTTTTCGTATCATCTAAAATATAATTTTCATTCGAAATACTAATCAGCTATTAATTGAATTCATTAACTGGAAGAAATATTCCGCTTCATGAGTCTCATTCAGTTTATACCATGAATGAAGTGTATCCGGCGCAAATACATCTAATTTTCTCAATACCTCCATGGCAAATTCTAGAGGAGCTACACCCGATGCGGTAATAAAGTTTTCACTGGATGATACAGGTCCCTCTTTATAAAAATTTTCTCCTTTATAAGTAGGACAAACCATTTTCATATACTCTAAACTATTGCTTGTGTGATTTATAGAATCCAAGTAACCGTAATTTGCAAGACCTATAGTTGCACCGCAAATGGCAGCCACAATTGTACCAAGTTTTAAAGCCTCATCAACTTTTTGCAAAATAGGTTTATGTATTTCTTCACTCCAAGTATTCCCTCCAGGTAAAATTAATAGATCGTTACTCTCAAGGATACATTCATCTAGGGAAATATCCGGCTGTATATTCAAGCCCCCCATTGAAATAACCATTTCTTTATTTATTCCAACTGTGACTACTTTAAAAGGCGCTACATCTTTTTTAAAATATCTCCCTGTATTAAGTTCAGCAATTAAATGTCCGTACTCCCAATCCGACATCGTGTCAAATACATATAGATAGGCTTTTCTTGTTTGCATTCAATAACACTCCATTCATATACTACAGTTTTAATTACAAAAATTGCTCTTTTCATTTTAACATTTTATTCAATATTTATGGTTTAAAATTCCAAATAAAAGAGCACTTGTTTCCGCAAGTGCTCTTTTTGGGGATTTTGAGATATCCTATTAAAGAAAGTTAAGGTTACTTAAAGTTAATAGGTACTTCTATTATATGCTTGTCCTTTTTATTTGTGCATAATCAATATATAAACATCTTTAATAATTCTTAATAACTTTTAATTATAGTTCTCTCTTACATTTTATCGTTAAAAAATTGGCTTTTTCTCACGAGAAATTATCTTTTTATATTGTACCTATCTAATACTTTTTCTAACATTTCTAAAGTTATTGGTTCTGCTTCTTTTATTAATCGATAACCAATACGCCCATTCGGTTCCGCTGTAACTTGCTGTAAACTCTTTACATCATGGATCCCTTTTTCTCTTAATTGCATATATAGTTGTTGCTCCGACATTTTTGCCTGCATCAAATTCTCTTTTACAATCTCTCCGTTTTCAACAATTATAATGCTACTTCCATTTAGAAATTGTTCCACCTTCTTTGATTTCAATTCAAAGAAATGAATAATAAGTAGTATGCTTGCAAATATGATGGCCGCAAATATAGATGGGACTACTTTTCTACTTAATACAGGTTCTACAATAATACGGCCGATTGATACAACTATAATGATTTCAGCTCTTGTCATTTGGCTGACAGATGCACTACCTGTCATTTTCAAGACAATTATTCCAGTAAAAGTTAATATAATAATTTCCCAAATTATATTCATAATAACCCAATCCTTTAATGGTGTATTTTACTATCATTCCCATTAAAGTTGTGTTTTACTTACCTATTAAGTTGTTAAATCCTTCAGACCATGATGGAAATAAAGGTATCCAACCATACTCTTTACGTGCCTTATTATTGGAAGCTCCTCTTTCCCAACTATTTTTCCCATCTTGAACTTTAGGCTTAGGTGCCCCTATCGCTGCTGCATATATTGGTAACCATTCTTTACTAGTTGCTGGATAATTATCTACAATATTTACGATTCCTGAAGGCCAATTAAGGGCTAGCATAGTAGCTCTTGCAGCATCTTCGACATGTATAAACGAGCTTATCCCGTCTGATGCGATAATCTCATTATTACGAACTTGATTTGCTATTAATCCGTTTTCCGCATACCATGTTCCTGGTCCATATAATGTGCCATAACGAAGTATAACCGATTCAGGTAACTCAGTAACAGCTTCTTCTAATTTTAATATGCCATTAACAGTGACTTGCCGAGGCGCGGAAGCAGTAATATGTAGTGAATCTTTTTCAGTCGCAAATGTATCCCCTGGTTCATACGCCCATGAAATACTTTGAGCGATTATTTTCTGTACCCCTACATTTTTAGCTGCATCGACAAGGTTACGAGTGCCTTTTGTTCTAATTTTTGCATTATCCTCAAAATTCCATGATGACAATGACGTTAATTGATGAATAACTACATCGGGATTTGTTTCTTCTAATACAGAAAATACAGCCTCTCTATTAAATACATCAGCTATTACTGGTATGGCACCAACCTTTTTCATTGCTTCTACTTGCGAAGTAGTACGGATCATCGCAAACACCGTGTGCCCATTTTTTATTAACAGTGGTAATAAAGAACGTCCTATTACACCAGTTGCACCTGCTACAAATATTTTCATATATGTTCCTCCTCATTTAGTAATCATAAATGTGACGAAACATTTGTGAGGTATGTGACAATTATTTAATCTGTGTATTCATTTTCATGTAAATGTGAATTAAAATCCCAATATCCCTGGAGGTGACAAGGATTTATGAATATTCATATTTATACACTTACGCAATACAGAGCTACACTATATAGTAATTAAACACTAATAAAACCTATTTTTTTCTCAGAACCTCCTCATTTGTACACTCTTTTTTTATTTTCAATTAACGTTTAAATAAAAAAACGTATAATCCGCATCATTGCCAATTTTCATATATTAAATGCCTACTTCATACAGTAATAAATAATGATAAAAGAAAACAGAGGGTGGTTGTATATGACAATGACGGATATTTATAACTTTATGATTAAACATGGACGTATGCCACACTTCCACGATGAATTTCCGTTAATTTTATTCTGGAGCCAAAAAAGTGGCTGCACTTCACTAGCAAATTGGTTCTTTTATCAAATTGGATTATATGAAGAAGCGATTAATTACGATCCGTTTATTCATAACTACGAGTATGATATATACAAAAATTCTTTTTTTTACTATATACAAGTAGCTACAGAATTAAGGCTTAAACAAAAACACGCGTACAAACTTGTTAGAAACCCTTATAAACGAGCTGTCAGTTCTTTCTTATCACTCCTTTCACCACCCCATATAGAACATCCGGAATGGAGACCTATTCGTCAATTTCTGTACAGGGATGAGAATTGTAATAAGAAAATCTCCTTTAAACTTTATCTATATTATTTAAAATCTTTTGATTCTAATTCAGACATAATAAACCCGCACTATGCTCCACAATATATACAAGATGAAGAACGTTTTGTAACTAATTATATCTACCTAGAAAACTATTCTAAGGAAATCGCGAAACTAGAAGATCAATATGGATTAAAAAAATCTCCTTTAGATTTATTGGAAAAATCATGGCACCATCAGAACGACTATGCTATTTTTAAAGGGGACTACGCAGACGCTAACATAATAGACCCCTTATTTCCACGGCTCCCAACATATGATAGTTTTTATGACGCCGAAACTACTCAATTAGTTGAAGACATATTTAAAACAGATTTTACCATATACAAATACCCCTTTACGCCACTTTAAAATATATAATTTCTTGAATTTATATATTCAGAATATACATGCTAATTAAATGGGATGGAGCACATATAAAAATGTGCTCTTTTATCAAGGATTTATTAAAATCTCATATTACAACCAACATAGTGAATCCGAATATTATATATTTAATGCAGAATCTTAAAGCTTTTCCTTATAATGAGTAAACTAAAAGAATCTCAATCGGTCATTCTAACTAGCCAACCATCAGTCTTAAATACAAACTTATCTCTGCCCTTCTCAATAAGTATATTATTGGGGTAGAGACAATATAAGAGATTAAGAATGTGTAATCTCATCCAAATATAATCGATGTCTTTAAAATCAGAAGATGCTCATAATTTCTAATTAAAAAGAAGGAAACTTAATATTCAAAATCAGAACACTTAAAAACCAATCTTTTAAATGTAGAAGTTGTAAATACTCCCCCTTTTTTCTTTATTAGAAAAATATAGATAACCTATTCTATTTCACTATTGTTTAACAGCATTATTATTCTGATAACATTTTAAGAAAAGTTGTTGCCGCCCAAATGAAATACGCAAGTTGCGTAACGATATACATCGTAATTTCAAAACCTGTAAGCTTTCTTTCCTTTTTTATTTTCTTTAAATATCTATAAAAACAAAATGAACATAAAATCAGTAAAACAATAGACATTTGATATAGATTTTCCACTAAAAGAACTGCCATTTATTTCATCACCTTTCCAATAAAGTGAAACTTTAATCAGTGGGGGGGTTGTTCATCCTCCACTGATTATCAGCCCTCACCAGTCGGGATTTAACGGGATAAAAAATATATAGTTCAAGCATATCATTTTAACGGAACTAATTACCGGAATTTTCAAATTAAATGAACTTCCTAAGTAAAAGAAGTAACTTTTTGGAAATGTTTCAATACAATATTATGTAATTCAATACGCTCTATATAATATTAGATTAGGTTTTCTTTTACTGTACATGCTTAGGAGGAAGTTTTACATGCAATTGATTCATAACATACAAAAAACGTTTAATAACCTATGTAACTACGATACGGTCAATTTAATACACGCTATTCAATCATTAAATATTTCACTTCATAAAATATCTCCTTTTATTACTTCACCAGTTAATCTTGAATACGGACGGAACGTTATCTATCAGTCTGAATTTGTAGAGATTTTAGTATTAAATTTCCCCAGCAAAGCAAAGACTTTTGTGCACGATCACGGAATATCTGTAGGATGTATACTAATAGTCAATGGTACGCTACAAAATATAACGTACGAAAATAATAGCGAGCGGATTGAAGAGTTTACAGAGGGAAATATTTTCACAGTAAAAAAAGATACTGTGCATAAAATGTATAATGCTACAGATTCGGCAGTAATAACTTTCCACGTATATTCCCCCCCATTAAAAGATGTCCAAATATATGAATAGTCTTTAGAAGGAGGAAATATGCAAAATTTGAAAGATTACTATATAAAGAGCTTACAAGATGGTCGTAACGTTTGGCTCTATGGACAAAAAGTAGATGTAACTACAGACAAACATTTTGCAGGAACATTAAGTACCATTTCTAATTTATTTTCATTGTTTGATGATCCAATACGAAGAGATTCTATTGGATATGTTAGCCCAAAAACGAAAGAATTTGTCCATACGGCCTTTTTAATTCCGAATTCCTATAACGAATTATTAATGAGGAGAACCGCTTTTGAAACGTGGAGTTATGCTACAGACGGTGTAATGAGTAGACTATCTGATTACGCAAGATCGAGACTTACCGGCTGGTACGTATCAAAATATTTTTATAAAAAATTCGATGTACAGTTTCCAGATAAAATTACATCTTATTATGAAGAAGCGAGAGATAATCACTTGTTCTTAAGCGTAGTTCAACGTGATCCACAAATAAATCGATCTACAGAATCAATGTTGAATACAAATGACTTAGGATTACTAAGAGTTACGAAGAAAACTTCTGACGGAATTTATTTAAGTGGTGCTAAAATGATCGGTACTGCTTCTCCTTATTCACATGATTTATTAATCTATCCATTAGCAAAACTGACTGATACTCAAAAAGATTTAGCTCACTTTCTCATTGTGGCAGCCAATTCTCCTGGATTACATATGGTTTGTAGAGAACCATTTGCGAATACACATTCAATTACAGTTGATTCCCCTCTTAGCTCACAGTACGATGAAATGGATGCACTATTAATCTTTGATAATGTATTTGTACCATGGGAACGTGTCTTACTATATAACAACCCTGAAGCGTTATGGGCAATAAAGTCAGATATAGCTTCTAGTAGTTTAGCTTATCACCAAGCAATTGTACGATTAGTAGTAAAGCTAGAATTTATAACTGCAATTGCTTGTGAAATTGCTGAAGCAATCGGTGCTACTACTTATTTGCATGTTCAAGAGAAGCTTGGGGAATTAATTATGCAAATCGAAACAATTCGCGCACTTTTAATTGCTGCAGAAGTTGAAGGTACTACAAATGAAACAAAAACTTATTTGCCGAAATTTAAATATATCGAAACTGCAAGGAATCTTGGTTCCAAATATTATCCCTGTGCAATAGAAATTTTACAATTAATTGGAGCAGGTGGTTTCATTCAACTTCCTTCGAGCTCGAATGACTTCCAGAGTCCAATAGATGATTTATTGAAAAAGCACTTTAAAGGAACAAATATAGATGCCGAACAACGCACAAAATTATTTAAGTTAGCCTGGGATATTATTGGAAGCCCATTAGGATCAAGACACGAATTATACGAAAGATTTTACGCGGGAGATTCAATACGAAATACAGCTACGCAATATGTAAATTATGATAAAAATCATTTTAAAAAGATGCTAAGTAAATATTTACATTAATGAAAAAGAGCACTTTTTGCTAAGAGTGCTCTTAAAAAACATATAGTTATTCAGTTACATATATAGTTGCTCCGGCCACAACTGCTACTTTTCTCCGTAATCGTTTCATTTTATTCAGCTTTATAACCTCTGGTATATGCTTCCTATCATATTTCCTCATATAGGCTTCTCCATCTGGAGTAACTAATTGTAAAACAATCTCACAACAAACCTCCTAATTCAAATTATTCCTTTCTAAACTGAAAATCCAACTGTCTTGATTGCTTGATTTCCTCAATTACTTTACGAATACCTTCTTCAATCTTATCTTCTTTTACATTCGAAACATTTAATTTTAATAGTTTTTCTTTAGGAAAATCCCTCATATAATTCTTATCAATAGTATCGACACTTATTTGAATGTCACCTAATTTTTGTATAAGTGTTTCTGTAACTATGTTTTTCTGCATTTCTAAACACGTGTGTATTCCAAGTGTGTTTTGTCTATTATATGTAAATAATGATGAATTTTTATTTTGCACTTTTTCTAATGTTTCTGCTAGTTTTATTGATCTATTGTAGTAGGAAGAATTAATTTTACTTTTATGACGTTCAAACATACCACTCTTTATATAAATTTCTAAAGCCGCTTGAGAAATCATCGGACTATCAATATCTAGTATTTTTTTGTATGTATAGAAAGCATTTGCAATGGATCGTGGGATGACCGCAACTCCAACCCGTAAACCTGGAAAAATAATCTTCGAATAACTTTTCAAATATATGACATGACTACAATTATCCAAGCTATATAACGGATCTGCTTTTGAATCAGTTTCTAAATCTGCTAAATAATCATCTTCCACTATAAATACATTGTATTTCTTAGCCAATAGTGTGATTTTTTCTTTCTCATCTTTAGAATAAGACGTTCCAAGCGGATGATGATATCTCGGTATCGTATAGAAGAATTTTATTTTTCCGGTTTGAAATATTTGCTCCAATTCATTCAAATCGATACCTTCATTCGTACGTTTAATACCGATTACAGGAACTTTATTTATTTCTAGATAATCAATATATAGATGATATGTTGGTTGTTCAATTAATACAGTTTCATTTCCATTCGGAAATGGTATAGAAGTTAATATAGCAAGTGCCTGCTGAACACCTGACGTTATAAAAATATTTTCTTCTTTTGTAAAGACTTGATAATTTGCTAGTTGTTTTTGAATAACTGGTATTAAAGATGGTAACCCTTTCGGCGTTCCATATACAAACAAATCATTTTTATACGTATCAATAGCCTTATTAATACAATGTTGAAAATCTAAATATGGGAAAACATCTGGATCTGGTGCTGAGGAAGCAAAATCAATTATCTCGTTATTTTCTATGGTACTCCCAGATTTCTTAACAACGTAATATCCACTTTGAGGGACAGAATATATAATATGACGCTTTTCTAATTCATGAAGCGCACGTATAACTGTCGCCTTATTACATTCATATTGCGTAACGAGTGACCGTATAGTATGAATAAATAAAAAGTGAGGGATATATAATGCAACGTGTAAATACGATTGATATTAGTAATGTACTACAATTGGAAAAAACTCTTTCGACTTTATTAAATAAGATGATTTCTTCAAAACTAGACCTTGAAAATTGGTTAAAAGAGCAGTCAAAAGTAATTTGGGAAATCGAAGAACAATTAAGATTACATTACATCGCCTTTCAATGTAATACGGATGATGAAGAAATAAAGGATACATTTGAACATGATCAACAATTTGTAAAGCCACTTTTAAAGCGGTACCAAAATTTATTGGATAATAAATATTTAGAGTCACCTTTTCGAATGGAATTAGATTCTAACGTATATGGTTTATTAGATACAAAAATAAAAAATGCTCAAAGGTTATTTTGTGAGGAAAATATTGAATTAGAAATACAGGAAGACAAATTAGTCACAGAGTACTTTGAAATCACTGGAGGATTAAGTGCCATTTGGGACGGAGAAGAAAAAACGATAACAGAATTACAATCCTATTTACAAGATTCGAATCGTGACATCCGTAAAAAGGCAAAAACTATTATTTCTGAACAATTTTTATCTGTTGAAAAAGAACTCCAAAACATATTAAATCAATTAGTTGAAATTCGCCATCAAAAAGCAAAAAATATTCAACTAGAGAATTATCGCGATTATATGTTCAAAAAATACGAGCGTTTTGATTATTCAGCGATAGATTGCTATGAACTAGCCGAATCCATACGTAAGTATGTTGTGCCTCTTAAAGATAAAATAATGCTAGAGAAAAAAGAAAAACTGCAAGTAGATACACTTGTGCGTGATAGGTAAAGCTTTGATATCATCTCCACCTTTTCCCCCACCTAACACCGTACGTGACAGTTTCCCGTCATACGGCGTCCCATCATTTTCAGCTAATTGATAT